>CP102405.1:1800000-2100000 GCA_024628785.1 Fusobacteria bacterium ZRK30 | reverse complement strand
GCCGTTATTATATCCAATCATATTTAGAGCAACGGGACTCATTCTAAGACCGATAACCATGATGATAGGACCGACAACTATTGGAGGGAAAAATGATTTTACTTTATCGACACCAAATACCTTAATGATTATAGCCATTAAAATGTAGATAAACCCTGCTGAGATAACTCCTGCCTTTACAGCTCCTATACCATCGTGTTTTAAAACTAAAGAGATAGCTCCAATAAACGCGAAACTAGAACCTAAAAATACAGGGACAACTTTCTTTGTACAAAGATGAAATAACAGAGTACCTCCCCCTGCAGCTAATAGTGCGATAGATGGGTTAAGCCCAGTTAAGAATGGTACTAATACAGTAGCCCCAAACATAGCTAGTACATGTTGTAACCCCAGTAAATATTTTGTCTTTCCATTAATTTTATGCATTTTTTTCTCAATCCTCCTAATTTTTTTTCAAAAAAAAAGATAGTAAAATCTATCTTTTAATTAATTTATTTATAAATTTTTCCTTGTTGACAATAAATCTGTCATGGAAACAACTTCCTACGATAGTTTCTTCGTGGATTACAACAATTTCGAAAGAAAGTTTTTTTCCATCGATCTCGTTTAATGTAGCAATACAACTTAATTTATCTCCTACCAAGTTAGCTTTTAGATGTTTAGCATTTACAGATATACCTACTGTGGTATTTTCTTTATCCAGGTATTTTTCAACACTAAGAAATGCAGCTTTTTCCATAAAAGCAATTAAATTTGGAGTAGAAAAAACATCTAATCCGCCAGATTCCATTTTTATGGCAGTTTCCGATGAATTTATAACTTTTTCTAATGTATAAGACAGATCTTTTTTTAACATTGTATTACCTCCTCTACTTTAAACTTTCGAAATTATACTCTATTTCTTTGCAGATGTCAATAATTAAAAAAAGAAACTCTTTATTAAAGAGTTTCTTTAGAATTTGTCTTAGGCTACAGAAAATATATTTTCCTGGAATTCTTTAGATTTGGCGATGGTAAAATTAACAGTTTTTCCAATTAAGAATGAGCAGATTACAGCGTAAATAGCTGTATCAAATCCTAAGAAATAAGCACAGATTAATATTACAATACAGTCTGCTACCATCATTACATTTCCTACAGGAAATTTGAAAAGTTTATGAAAAATCTGAGCCACGATAACAGTTCCCCCGGTGTTACTACCAAAAGCTACAGCCAGTCCAATTCCAATACCGATACAGATAGCCCCTGCAACAACAGCGATAAATTTAAACGTTAAACCATCAGCACTAGGATGGACGAATCTTAAAAAACTATGGGTAAACCATTCATAGAATGGAAATAATATAAGGGCATATGTAGTAGTAAGAGCATATTTTCTTCCTATAATAAGAGCACCTAAAATAAACACAGGGATATTAAGTAATAACATAGCCTGACCGATAGAAAAATTTGAAAAAAGTGTGTTTATTAAAATCGCCAGTCCTGTAAATCCTCCAGCAGTAAACTTTGCAGGTCCTAAAAAGTTAGTGATACCCATTGCTGCTATAAAAAATCCTAGATTAATAAATAAAAATTCTGTTAGATGTTTTTTTCTTTTTGACATTACTTTACTCTCCTTTTGTATAATTATTTTAGTCTTAACAATACATTGTATACTATTTTTCAGGTATTGTAAATGGAAAAGTTAAAATATTTTAACGTACATAAAGGGGGGACTAAGAGTTATAAAATATGGTATTTTTAAAATAAATAAAATCTGTTGAATAAGCTGAAAATTAGGGATATACTAGTAATAAGAGGAAGCTGAAAAAAAGAAAATTAAGGTCGAGAAAATTGTTATCGATGGAATGAAATAATTAGAGACTTCGAGAATATTTTTTTGATAATATAGGAAATTAGAAAACCTTAATTGTGTTTATCTGGATGCAACTTCACGTTGCTTTTTTAATTGATAGAGAAAAAACATGGGGAGGATAAAATATATGAAGAAAAGGATTTTAATATTAACTGGAATTTTGGCACTGGGGATAGCAAGTCATCTCTATATGAATCAAAATTATATAAAAAAAGAAAAAAAGATAACTTTAAAAAAAGTGGAGGAAAAGAAAGTCAAAGTAGAAGAAAAAAAAGTCGAAACTGAGGAGGCAGCAATAAAAGTGGAGAATAAATATAAATGGAATTTAAAGGACATATATAGTGACTGGTCCCTGTGGGAGAAAGATTTTATCCAAATGGAAAAAATGATGGATAAGATCAATGAATATAAGGGGGAAATATCTAAAAACCCTGAAACCTTTATAGAATTTTTAAAATTACAGGAAAAGGTAGATATCTTATCCTATAAGGTTTATCTGTATCCTAATATGAAAAAAGATTTAAATGGAGCAGATCAAAAAGCCGGGGAAAATCTACAGCGTATTATAACACTATTTAGTCAATATAGTACTTCTACAGCTTGGGTAACTCCAGAGATTTTGACAATTCCAAGAAAAATCATGGCCAGCTGGATAGATAAGAATGAAGATTTAAAACCATATGAATTTAATTTGATGGAACTATATCGTCTCCAGGGACATATATTAGATGCAAAATCAGAAAAACTGATCTCCTATTACGGTCAGTATCAGGGAGCTCCTAAGAGTATATATTCGGAGTTATCTACTACCGATATTAAATTTGGTGAAGTAGAATTTAAAGACGGAACTACACTACCTATGACCTATGGAAATTATAGTAAAATAATGGCAACTAATCTGGATCAAGGGGAAAGAAAGAAGGCGTTTGATACCCACTATAAAACTTTTGAAGATTATAAAAATACCTATGGTGCAATCTATAGAAGTTCACTACAGCGGGATTTTGCAGTGGCTCAAACAAGAAATTATAACTCTACCTTAGAAGCTGCTCTGGAGAAAAATAATATCCCCACTTCGGTATATGAAAATTTAATAGAGGTTGCTAAAACAAATAGTGAACCATTGAAGAGATATGCCAGACTTCGAAAAAAAATTCTGGGATTAGAAAGTTACCATAGTTATGATGGTTCGATTCCATTGGTTGATTTTCAAAAGGAATATGAATATGATGATGCAAAACAATATGTATACGACTCTATAGCTCCCTTAGGGAAAGATTATAGTAATAAAATGGAAACAGCAATAAGTGACGGCTGGATCGATGTATATGAAAGTAAAGGTAAGAGGAGTGGTGCATACTCTGTAGGTGTATATGGTGTCCATCCATATATGCTCATGAACTATAATAAGACTTTGGATAATGTATTCACACTGGCTCATGAATTAGGCCATACGATGCATACCCTTCTTTCCAGTGAAAATCAGCCATTTGCAACTCATGACTATACTATCTTTGTAGCTGAAGTAGCTTCTACATTTAATGAGAGGCTCTTACTTGATCATATGCTGAAAAATACCAAAGACCCCAAGGAAAAGATCGCGCTGCTGCAACAAGCCATCAGAGGGATAACTGGAACATTTTATTTCCAATCCCTTTTGGCAGATTATGAGCTCCAGGCACATAGGTTAGTGGAAGAGGGGGAACCTGTAACGCCAGATGTACTGAGTGAAATTATGGCAGAGTTATTCAAAGAATATTATGGAGATTCAACAGAAACTGATAAGATAATGGAAGTTTTATGGGCTAGGATACCACATTTCTTTAATTCACCTTATTATGTATACCAATATGCAACTTGTTTTGCTTCATCGTCGGTATTTTATGACAGGATAACCAATGAGAGTTATAGTGCGAAGGAGAGGGGAGAGGCACTGGAAAAATACCTTACTCTTTTAAAATCAGGAGGTAATGACAACCCTATGAATCAATTGAAAAAAGCAGGGGTAGACCTGTCTAAGAGGGAGACAGTAGAAGCTGTTACTAAAGATTTAGATAAACTTTTAGATCAATTAGAAGAGGAGATAAATAAACTTAATTAAGAAATATTGATAAAAAAAGGCAGATTTTATCTGTCTTTTTTTATGTTTAGAATAGCATAAAAAAATATAATAATAAAAAAAGACGAGAAATTAATCTCGTCTTTTACTGTGTAATTATTAATTACATATAGATTCCGATTCCAGGTCCGATAGGTAATCCTAACATCATCCAGATAATCAATAAGATTGACCAACCAATTAAGAATGCCATTGAGAATGGTAACATGATAGAGATCAACGTTCCCATAGATCCTTTCTTATCGTATTTTTGCATAAATACAATGATCATTGCAAAGTAACTCATTAATGGAGAGATGATATTTGTAGTTGAATCTCCAATTCTGTATGCTAATTGAGTGAATTCAGGAGTATATCCTACTCTCATCAACATTGGTATAAATACTGGTGCTAAGATAGCCCATTTAGCTGAGGCTGATCCCATGAATAAGTTTAAAACACCTACTACTAAGATAAATCCAATGATTAAAGGTATACCTGTCATTCCTGTAGCTTCTAATAAACTTGCTCCTTTAACGGCTAAGATAGTACCTAAGTTAGAGTAGTTAAAGAATGCAATAAATTGTGCAGCGAAGAATACTAATACTAAGTATCCAGACATAGTTGCCATAGATTTACTGATCATTCCCATAACGTCTTTATCAGATTTGATAACTCCTATAGACATACCGTAAGCTAATCCTGGTACAGCAAAGAATAATACGATGATAGGAACTAATCCGTGACCTAAAAAGTTTTTACCTAATACGAAGTATAACGGTACTAAGCAGATTATTAAAGCTATAGTTGCTAACCCGGCAGCTCTCAAACCTTTCTTTTCTACAGCTGTAACTTCATCAAATTCTAAAGTGTCGTCACCTTCATACTTTCCTAATCTAGGTTCAACGATTTTTTCTGTAACAAACCATCCAATGACAGCTATTAAGAATGTAGAAACAAACATGAAGAAGTAGTTTGCAGTAGGTGCAACTTCATATGCATGGTCTAAAAGTCTAGCTGCTTCTGTAGAGATACCACCTAATAATGGATCTATTGTACCGATTAAAAGGTTAGCTGAGAATCCTCCTGATACACCGGCAAAGGCAGCTGCTAATCCTGCTAATGGATGTCTACCAAATGATAAAAATATTAATGCTGCTAATGGTGGTAATACTACGTAACCAGCATCAGATGCAACGTTTGACATTATTCCTAAGAATACTACCATTACAGTAACTAACTTCTTCGGAGTAGAAAGTGCTGTTTTCTTTAATAAGATTGCCATTAACCCGGATCTTTCGCATACACCGATACCGATGATAGCTACTAAAACTGTTCCCAGGGGAGCAAATCCAGTAAAGTTTTTAACGATATTTGTGAAGATATAGTTGATCCCTTCTGCATTCATCAAAGATCTAGTTTGAATAACCATATTTTCCATTTGCATTGTTTTTCTATTTATTCCTTCAAATTCAACTGACCAGCCTAATGCTGCTCCTATTCCAGATATAACGACCATTACAAGTGCTAAGATACCAAATAGTGTTGCTGGGTGTGGTAATGCATTACCACCTTTTTCAATTACGTTTAAAAATTTGTCAACGAAACTAACTTTTTTCTTGGTTTTAATTGTTGATGTACTCATACATTCCTCCTCGAGTTTTAATTAATAATATTAGTTTTTTATTAGAATTATATTAGGAGTATAACTTAGATAAAAGATAAAGTCAAATAATTCATTTTGAAAACAGGATGAAAGTGTCTATAAAAGAACATAAAACATAAATGAAAGGGTTTTGTTATAAAAAAATAGTATTGTTTTTGATATAAGTTACTCTTTAAAGGTATTTTTCCAGCAACTAAAATGTTTCTAAAGTAAGAGTTAAAATTAAATAAAATTAATAGAAGTTTGATTTAAATAAAAAAATAGATGAAATAAAAAATTGAATCTTAGAAAAAAACAGATTTTATTGCTAAAATTATAACTTTGATCTATAATTTACCTATAGAAAAGAATTAGGTTTAAAGTAAAAAAATACACTTAAAGGTGTTTTTTTGTGATAAACTGAATTATAGATAAAATAATAAATATTAATGATGGGGTGTAACAATGAAAACGATATTAAAATACATAGGAAAAATTATTTTGTTTTTCTCTAAACAGGTGTTCCAGGCAACCTTAGTGGTGATAATATTTTTAGCTATTATAGCAGGAGTAATAACTGCTACTTTAACTGAATATAAAAAAGAAGTTGTGATTGAAAAAAATACATATCTAGAACTTGATTTTTCCAAGGGGATGGTTGAAAAAGATGGAGAAGGTTTATTTGAATTAGAAAAATCTTTAAAACTATATCAGGTATTAGAGGGGATTAAAGAAGCTTCTAAGGAACCTAATATAGGCGGGATATATATGGATATTGATCATGTAGATCTTTCAGCAAACCATATAGAGGAAATTGGGGAAGCATTGGATAAGTTTAAAAAAAGCGGGAAAAAAGTATATGCTTTTACCAGAAATATAAACAATCAAAATTATAGATTGGGGATATATGCTACAAAGATAGTTATGCCGCCTATTCAATCGGCAGCGATAGATTTGAGCGGGTATTATAGGGAGTTTAATTATTTTAAAGGGTTAGCAGACTATGTAGGGATAAAATTTAATGTGATACACATAGGAGATTATAAAGCTTATGGAGAGCAGTATTCAAAAGGAAAGATGTCAAAAGAGTTAAAAAAAGATATTAAAAGGGTATATGACAGAGTATATAATGACAGGATAGAAGAGATATCTAAAAGAAGAGAAATAGAAAAAATTGCAATGAATAAGGCTGTATTAGGTGGAGAACTGGTTATGAGAAATCCTATATATGGAGAAAAAATAGGTCTTATAGATGGGCTTAGTTATCAGAGTGAATTTGATAAAGAATATGAAGTAGGGAATAAAATATCTTTAGAGGATTATTTGACTACCGTTAAAAAGGCAGAAAAAAAGGAAAAAATTGCTTTAATATATGCTTCTGGAGACATAGTTTATAACGGGGCTCGTGGAAGTGAAAACAGCATAGATATAGAAAGTATGAAAAATGAGTTGAAAAAAGCAGATGAAGATAAAGATATAAAAGGAATAGTATTAAGAGTTAACTCTCCTGGGGGATCAGCTCTTGCATCGGAAGTAATCCATCATGAGATATCTAAATTAACTAAACCTGTTTATGTGTCTATGGGAGGAGTAGCAGCATCAGGAGGCTACTATATATCCTCAGGGGCAAAAAGAATATTCGCTACAAAATCAACTATAACAGGTTCTATAGGAGTGGTATCTATAATTCCTGAGATAAGCGGATTGGTAGAAAAAACAATGATAAATATAGAAAGGGTAGAAAAAGGAAGGTATTCTGGGATGAATTCGTTGACTGCAAAGATGACACCGGGAGAGATAGAAAAGATAAGATTGTCTAGTCTGGGAATATATGACGAATTCAAAAATAGAGTAAGCACAGGAAGAAATATCCCTTTAGACAAATTGGAGACTATTGCAGGTGGTAGAATTTGGTTAGGAGAAGAGGGGTTAGAGAATGGACTGGTAGATGAAATTGGCGGACTTGAAACTACCATAAAAACTTTGGCAGCAGATTTAAAATTAGCAGACTACCAAGTGGTTGAAATAACAGAGAAAAAAGGGATGTATGAAATCATATTGGGATATAAAAATATATACAGTAAGGTAAGAAGTTTTGTAGATGCACCTACGATAGAAGCTGTACCATTTGAGGCGAAAAAACCACTTTTATTGATGCCCTATGAATTTAATTAAATTATTGACACTGTCCTAGGTGGATATGCTATACTTTTAGGAAGTAAGGAACGCCCGTTAAAGGGTATCACTAATATTTTTATGAATTAAAAATATTATCATATGAGAAGCAAGAAATGCATTTCAAATAAAGAGAATGAATAAAGGGAGGAACAACAATTGGTTAGAAAAATTAAATCTAAAGGAAATAAAGCGGCAGGAAATCAAGGGGATATCTTAAAGCAGGCACAAGTAATGCAACAAAAAATGTTAGAAATTCAAGAGGAGTTAAAAGGTAAAGAGTTAGAAACTTCAGTAGGTGGAGGAGCAGTAAACGTTAAGATTAATGGGCAAAAAGAGATCCTTTCAATAAACATCTCAGATGAAATCTTAAAGGAAGCAGTAGAAGATAATGATAAAGAGATGTTAGAAGATCTTATCGTATCAGCAGTAGGAGAAGCAATGAGACAAGCTGAAGAATTAGCAGAAAAAGAGATGTCATCAGTAACTGGTGGAATGAATATCCCGGGATTATTCTAAGGATAACTTCAAATTTATATCTAAAAGAGCTTTCGAGCTCTTTTTTTTGTACAATATTATGTTAATTTTTTTGATTTACCGTGATTATTTGCTGGGAATATAAAAAAGTTGTGCTATAATATAGTGGTATAACTAAATTTTATAATCAGTAAAGGAATAGGGAGTGAATCGATGAAGGAACAGAAAAAATATAAGATATTTGGATTGCTGATCTACTATATCTTAAGAATTTTATCTAAGACTTATAAAGTTGAAAAGATAAGTGCAGAAGGAGTTATGGATGAAAATGCAGTATATGTTTCTTGGCATAATAAAATAGTTCCTATTACTGTGATTATGGATAAATTAAAGAAAAAAGCTGCTCTTGCCAGTGCGTCTAAAGATGGCGAATTGATAAGTGTACCCTTAGAAAAATTTGGATATAAAGTGGTCAGAGGTTCTAGTGGAAGAGATGCAGTTAAAGGTCTTTTGAAGATGGTTAAATTTTTAAAAGATGGATATATTGTAGGAACTCCAGTAGACGGGCCCAAGGGACCGGTGTATAAAGTTAAGCCCGGGATGTTGTTTTTAGCTCAAAGATCCGGGAAAAAATTGGTTCCAATTGGTGCTGCATCTAAAAGTAAGTGGGTATTTGAAAAAACTTGGGATAAGATAGAACTACCTAAGCCATTTTCTAAAATAGTCTGTATATTAGGAGAACCTATAAGCATAGCACCGGAAGAAGATCTAAATGTAGTAGCATTAAAAGTAGAAAAGATCTTATTGGAGTTAGACAGGCAGGCAGAAAGTAAATTAAATAATTAAAAATAATAAATATTAAAAATAGAAGGAGATATATTATGAGTAAAAATTTTTATGTAACAACCCCTATATATTATGTAAATGGAGACCCCCATGTGGGGAGTGCTTATACGACTATAGCAGCAGATGTATTGGCCAGATATAAAAAAACAATGGGATACGATGTGTTTTTCTTGACTGGTTCAGATGAACATGGTCAAAAAGTTGAGGAAAAAGCTATTGAGATGGGATACACTCCTCAAGAGTGGACAGACAAGATGTCAGTGAGATTCAAAGAAATGTGGGAAAAATTAAATATAGATAACAATGATTTTATCAGAACAACTGAAGATAGACATAAAAAAGCTGTACAAAAAATCATTCAAAAAGTATATGACAACGGAGATATATATAAGGGATCTTATGAGGGAAAATATTGTGTTTCATGTGAAACTTTTGTTCCTGAAAATCAAATCGTAGGAGAAAATGGATGTCCAGATTGCGGTAAAGAGTTAGGAGTAGTAAAGGAGGAGTCATACTTCTTTAAAATGAGTAAATATCAAGATATGTTATTAAAACATATAGATGAAAATCCTGAATTTATCTTGCCGAAAAGTAGAAGGAATGAAGTTATATCTTTCATAAAGCAAGGATTGATGGATCTTTCTATCTCTAGAAACACCTTTGACTGGGGAATCCCGTTAAAGATAGATGAAGATCATATTACCTATGTATGGTTTGATGCACTTACAAACTATTTAACTGCTGTAGGATATGAAAATAATGAAGATATGTTCTCTAAATTCTGGAAAGACGGAGAGGTAGTACACCTGTTAGGAAAGGATATATTAAGATTCCATGCTATAATCTGGCCTTGTATGTTATTGGCTGCCGGGGAAAAATTACCAGAGAAGATAGTAGCTCACGGATGGTGGACTGTAGCAGGAGAAAAGATGTCAAAATCTAAGGGAAATGTAGTGGACCCTATTGCAGAGATAGAAAAATATGGTGTAGATGCATTCAGATATTTCCTACTTAGTGAAGTTCACTTTGGAAGTGATGGAGACTACAACACTACAGCTATGATAAACAGGGTAAATGCAAACTTATCTAACGACCTAGGGAACTTATTAAATAGAACTTTAGGAATGTATAGTAAATATTTTGGTTCAGTAGTTGAAGCAGGAGAAGGTCATGAGATCTATGATGATGAAATTAAGGCGTTATGGGAAGAAACATTGGCAGAGGTAGACAAATACATGAGTACTGTTGAATTTTCTAAGGCTCTGGAAGCTATATGGAGATTTGTATCAAGAATGAATAAATACATCGATGAAACTATGCCTTGGGCTCTAGCTAAAACTGATGAAGGGAAACCTAGATTAGCAGTAGTATTGAAAAATTTAGTGGAAGCACTGAATAAAATAGCAGTAATGGTATATCCATATATTCCAGAATCAGCTTCTAAGATGTGGGCACAATTGGGAATTGACGGAGATATAAAAACAGCTAAGGTAGAAGATATAAAAGCATGGGATATATTAAAAGCCGGGCATAAATTAGGAGAAGCTACTCCTATCTTCCCAAGATTAGAAAAACCTGTAGAGAAAGTGGAGTTAGAGATAAATAAAGACTTGGTTATTGAAAACCCTATCGATATTACTGATTTTGAAAAAGTAGAGATGAAAGTAGTAGAGATATTAGAAGCAGAATTAGTAGAAGGTTCTAAAAGATTGATTAAGTTCAAAGTAGAGACAGGATCAGGTATAAGACAAATAGTATCTGGAATAGCTAAAACTTATAAAAAACCTGAAGAATTAGTGGGGAAAAAAGTTATGGCAGTGCTGAACTTAAATTCTGTAGAATTACAGGGGGAAATATCACAAGGGATGTTACTGACGACAGTGGAAAAAAAGAGAACTAAATTAATCTTTATAGATGAAGCTGTAAAAGTAGCAAGTAAGATAAAATAGTTTAGAGCTTACTTTTTTTAAAATTATCACAGTTTTATAAAATTTCCTGAAATCTATAAAACTGTGATAAAAAAGAAACTATCGAGTGTGTGGAGGTAAAAAAATGAGAAAAATTACAAAAGCAGTTATACCAGCAGCAGGATTAGGGACTAGAGTATTGCCAGCAACAAAGGCTCAGCCTAAAGAGATGCTGACTATCGTAGATAGACCGTCATTACAATACATAGTGGAAGAATTAGTAGAATCTGGAATAACAGATATCGTTATAGTAACAGGAAGACATAAAAATTCAATAGAGGATCACTTTGATTATTCATATGAAGTGGAAACTACTCTTGAGAAAAAAGGAAAATTAGAATTATTGAACAAGATAAAGGACATATCTGATATGGCCAATATATTCTACGTAAGACAAAACCATCCTCTAGGATTAGGGCATGCAATTTTGAAAGCTAAACCATTTATAGGAGATGAGCCATTTGTTATCGCTCTAGGCGATGATATTATGTATAATGAGGAAAAACCTGTAACTAAGCAGCTTATTGAAAACTATGAAAAGCACGGTAATAGTGTTATAGGAGTTCAAGAGGTAGCAGATGAAGATGTATCTAAATACGGGATTGTAAAGCCAATTAAAAATTTGGATGAAGATACTGTCTTAATGGAAGACTTTATAGAAAAACCAAACTTAGAGGATGCACCCTCTAAGATGGCTTGTTTAGGAAGATATCTTTTGACCAGCGATATATTTAAACATTTAGAAAAGCAGGGGGCAGGTGTAGGTGGTGAGATTCAGCTTACTGACTCAATCTTAGCTATGATAAAAGATGGAAACGATATAGGAGCATATAGATTTAAAGGTAAAAGATATGATATCGGGAGTAAACTTGGGTTACTTAAAGCTAATATAGAGTTTGGTCTGCGTAACGAAGAGACGAAAGACGGACTGAAGGAATATTTAGAAACGATAAAGTTATAATAAAAATGAGGGGTGTAGAGGGGGTAAATCCCTCCTATACTCTCTTTTTATTTTAAAAAAAGTGTTTGATATGGTATAATTATGAGTAAAAATACGAAGGCGGGTGGAGAATAATTGAATATTAACCAAATAGTAGCTGAAGAGCTAAAAATTAAAGTGGAACAGGTAGAAAATACGATTAAATTATTGGATGAGGGAGCTACCGTTCCTTTTATTTCAAGATATAGAAAGGAAATAACAGAAAATTTAGATGAAGTAGTAATAAGGGAGATCTTAGAAAAAATTACTTATTTGAGAAATCTGGGGAAGAGAAAAGAAGAGGTTATAAAGTTAATAAACGACCAGGGTAAATTAACAGAGAAACTAAAAAAAGCTATCTTAGGAGCTAAAAAATTACAGAAAGTGGAAGATCTATATCTGCCATATAAAAAGAAAAAGAAAACTAAGGCTGATACAGCTATAGAAAATGGTTTAGAACCTTTAGCTATGTATACAAGGAAATTAGGGATTACATTGAGCGACATAGAGGGAGAAGCAAAAAAATATATCAATGAAAATATATTAGAAATAAAGGATGCCATAGAAGGAGCTAAATTGATTTTGGCTCAGAATATAAGTGAAAAAGCTAAATACAGAGAAAACATAAGGGAAAGAATGTTAAAATTTGGTGAAGTTAATACAACTTTAGTCAAAAAAAATAAAGAGTTAGATGAGAAAAAAACATATGAAGATTACTATGAACATGTAGAAAATGTATCGAGAATGCCATCTCATAGGATATTAGCTGTAAATCGTGGAGAGAAAGAAAAGATTATCTCAGTTTCTATAAAATTAAATGATAAAACTAGAGAGATGGTAGAATTCCATCTGTTGAGTGAATTCATAAATAGAGACCTAAAAGGATTTTATTTAGATGTAGTAAAAGATGCTCTAAGCAGACTTATTTTACCCTCTGTAGAGAGAGAAGTTAGAAATATCATGACTGAAAAAGGTGAATTAGATGCCATTAAGATATTCAAAGAAAATCTAAAGAATCTACTGTTACAACCGCCTCTGCATGAAAAAAATATCTTAGGTTTGGATCCGGCTTACAGAACAGGATGTAAAACTGTAGTTATAAATTCAGATGGATTTTATCAAATGGATGATGTGTTATACCTGGTAAAGGGAATGCATAATCCAGGGAAATTACAGGAAGCTAAGAAAAAAATATTGGGATATATACAAAAATATAAGATAGATATTATAGCCATTGGTAATGGAACGGCATCCAGGGAAACGGAGGCCTTTGTAGCAGAACTGTTAAAAGAGGTTAAAGAAGATGTGAAATATCTTATTGTAAATGAAGCAGGAGCTTCGGTATATTCTGCCTCAAAAATTGCAGCTGAGGAATTTCCTGATTTTGACGTAACAGTAAGAGGAGCTATATCCATAGCTAGAAGAATCCAGGATCCCCTAGCAGAATTAGTGAAGATAGATCCAAAATCTATTGGTGTTGGGATGTACCAGCATGATGTAAATCAAAAGAAATTAGAAGGTTCTTTGGGAGATGTTATAGAAGGAGTAGTAAACTCAGTCGGGATAAACGTAAACACAGCATCTTGGGCATTATTAGCTTATATATCAGGTGTAAAGAAGAATGTAGCGAAAAATATAGAGGAATATAGAAAGGTAAATGGCAAATTTACCACTAGAAAAGAATTACTAAAAGTTAAGGGGTTAGGAGCAAAAGCCTACGAACAGATGGCAGGGTTCCTGATAGTACCGGAAAGTAAAAACCCATTAGATAATACTATTATTCATCCGGAATCTTACAAGATAGCTGAAAAGATGTTGAAGAATAATAAGACCAGTTTAGTTGAATATAAGGATGATTTAGAAGGTGTGAGATCTAACTTAAAAACTATGGATTTAGAGGAGTTTATAACCAAGGAAGAGGTAGGAAAGGAAACTGCCAAAGATATCTATGAAGCATTGATTAGGGATAGAAGAGACCCTAGAGATGATATACCAAAACCACTCCTAAAATCTGATGTATTGAAGATATCTGATCTTAAAGAGGGAATGGAATTAGAAGGAACTGTAAGAAATGTAGTTAACTTTGGAGCTTTTATCGATATCGGGTTAAAAAATGATGCACTTTTACATATATCTAAATTCAATAAAAGAGTAGTAGATATGACCAGTGAACTGGCAGTAGGAGAGATAATAAAGGTAAAAGTAGACAGCATAGACCATAATAGGAACAGGGTAGCACTAACTAAGAAAGGACTATAAGATGAAATTAAAAAGAGATTCATTACTTTTTAAAACAATATTATATAACGACTTGTCTATGTTACTCACAGGACTTACAATAATAGGATTAGTTGTTATTTTTGTATTCAAAGAATTGGAAAAAAACTTTTCTATTAAAGCGGTAGAAAAATTTCAAGTGATAGAGGATATGCTGGATATAAGAAATACAGAATTTATAAATGAACTTATAAAATTTACTAACTCTGAAGGATTTGTAGAAAAAGATCTTTTTATAACTTCGATCCGTACACCGGAAGAAAATAAAGAGATCCATGAAAATATGAAAAAAGAGTTGATCTCTAAAAATTTCAGCCTCTACCACGAATCGAGATTGACTGTCATAGGAAAAGATGGGTCAATATTGGATGAAAACGGGATACATTCTGAAATAAACAATGAGTTTATTAAAAATCTGAGAATTGTTAGAAATAAATTGTCTATAACTATAGATTCTGTTATGTATGATGAACTAGAGAAAAAATTTTATTATGAAATTGTAGTTCCCATAGAAGAAAATAAAGAGATATACGCTGTTTTGGTAGAGATACCTTTAGAAAAAAATTATTTTAGAGGAAATAAATATCTCATGGTAGCAGACCACGATGATGTAGAAGATATAGGGTTATATCAGACAAGGGCACCATTATCTTTAACTGCAATAGAATTAAACAGGTTAAAAAAGGAAAAAGCTAAACTGATAAAATTAAATGAAAAAGGGTATAGTGTTAAAAGTTTAACTATTCAAGGGATAGACTATAATATTGTTTCCAGACCGGTACTTAATTCTTTTGGTAAGGAAGTCGGGTATCTAGTACTCAGTTTATCAGAACCGGCATTGACTAAGTTTAAAACAGGAACTATGTCTTTAATAATATTAGCTACAATAATCTTGATATTACTCAATTCATTTATAATAAATGGAACATTTAAGCAGCTTTTAATGCCATTAGAAGAGCTATCTTTAGCTGTAGATGACATAGCATCGGGAAATTTAGATAGAGATGTAAGGTTGAATGGGACAAGTGAGATTAAACTACTGAGTCTTGCTACAAAAAAAATGGTAGAAAAATTAAAAAATAACAATTTTATATTAGAGGATCAAAATGAAAAATTAAAGGCTTATATTCATAGGGTAGAGGGAGTAGAAAAACTCCTACTAGGTGTAAGAAAAGAACCAAGTGACAGCGGGATCATAGACCTGATATTAAAAGGATTTACTTCTGGAGTAGGTTTGAATTACGACAGAGCGATATTTTTTGAATATAGTAATGAACAAGGATGTCTGGTAGGTAAGAAAATCAGAAAGAATAGAAATATAATAAAGGAAGATAAACTCTCTAGTTTTGATCTAAGATATGAAACTATGAAAGAAATAGTTCCATTGATCAAGATAAAAAATGATGATAACTTATTTCATAAGGCTATATCGGAAAAGAGGATTATCTTTGAAAATAGAAGAGGATATAAGATCTACCTGGGAAGTGAACTTCTTATGGGGTTTGGTCTGAGTAACTTTATGATATTGCCGATCTTTAATGGGGATAAAAATGTTGGATGTATCTTAGTGGATAATTACATCTCTGGTAGAAGGATAGAGATTGAAGATGTTGAACTATTCAATGTAATCCTATTAAATGTTGGAATTCACTATGAAAACCAGCAGATTGAATTGGAAAAAATAACCAATGAAAGAGATATAGCCATAGGACGTATGTTTAAAAAGATTATCTACAGAAGAAATAAAGTAATTGAAAAATACACCCTTATGATGATGAAACTCTATAATAATGATCAAATAAATGGTGGTGCTTTTAAAGAATTTAGAGATGAGATATGTAATATCAATAGGGAAGACTCGATATTATTTGATTATTCCGATAAAAAGGAGTATAATTTTGAGAAATTAAAAATCAATAAATTCTTAACTGAGGTAGTAGAAAGTTATGTTAGATGTAATCCAAATAGAGATATTTCTCTATTTTTAGGTGAAGAGGCCACTTTCTTAGGAGATTCTATAGAACTTACAAAAGCATTTCGTGAGATTATAAATAATGCACTGAATGCTATAACTGGGGTCACAAATGGTAGAATTAATATAATATCTAAGATAAATGATGAAAATATAAAAATAAAAATTCTTGATAACGGATCAGGGATATCTGCAAAGGCTTTAGGGGAAAACTTATTTGAACCATTTGCCAGTGGAAATGAGGAATCATCAGGGCTGGGCCTTGCTATAGCCAATAAGATAATCAGTAGCCATAGAGGGATTATTAAAATAAAATCAAAACTCGGTGAAGGAGCAGAGATAAAAATAATTTTAAATAGATATAAGGAGGATATGAATGTCTGAAGAGAAAAAAGATTATGGGAAAACCCTAAATCTCCCAAAAACAAATTTTCAAATGAGGGCTAATTTAGCTAATAAGGAACCTCAAATGTTAAATGTTTGGAGAAAACAAAATATATATGAGAAGAGTTTAAAAGAAGGTGCTAGACAATTTATATTGCATGACGGACCTCCGTATGCCAATGGAGATATCCATATTGGACATGCGTTAAATAAGATATTAAAAGATATTATATTAAAATATAAAAGGTTACAAGGTTTTGATGCGCCTTACGTTCCAGGTTGGGATACACATGGATTACCAATTGAATTTAAGGTTGCAGAGGAATTAGGAGATAAGATAAAGGATATGCATCCTTTAAAAGTTAGAGAAAAATGTACTAAATATGCTAAAAAATGGGTTGAAAAACAAAAAGAGGGATTCAAAAGACTTGGAATATTAGCTGAATGGGATAAACCTTATTTAACTTTAAATCCTGAGTATGAAGCAGAGCAATTAGAAGTATTCAAAGAGTTATATGAAAATGGATATATCTTTAAAGGGTTAAAGCCAATACATTGGTCACCTGTAAGTAAAACAGCTCTTGCAGAAGCAGAGATAGAGTACCATAACCATAAATCTCCTACAATGTTTCTTAAGATGGAAGCTAATCCTGATGCACTTGAAGTAATGGGTGTAGATGAAGCTTCATTTGTAATCTGGACGACAACTCCTTGGACAATTCCTGCTAATATGGCTATTTGTCTAAATGAAGAATTTGACTATGGTATCTATAAGACATCTAAAGGGAACTTAGTATTAGCTGAGGGCCTTGCAGAAAAAGCATTAGCTGATATGGGAATAGAAGGTGCCGAATTAATTCAGAAATTTAAAGGTGGAGAATTAGAAAAATTAACATATAAGCATCCATTCTTAGATAGAACTGGATTAATTATTTTAGGCGATCACGTAACTTTAGAAGCTGGTACTGGATGTGTACATACAGCTCCTGGACATGGTCAAGATGACTATGTAGTAGCTACGAGATATGGTATTGAAGTAATCTGTCCGGTAGACCAAGATGGTCACTTAACAGATGAAGCCGGGGAAAGATTCTCTGGAATGTACTATCAAAAAGCAAATAAAGCTATCTTAGCATATATGGAAGAAACAGGTCATCTATTACATACAGAAGTAATAGAACATTCTTATCCACATGACTGGAGAAGTAAGACACCTGTAATCTTTAGAGCGACTGAACAATGGTTCGTAAAGATAGAGGGATCAGACATTAGAGAAAAAGCATTAAAAGCTTTGGAAGATGTGGAATTTTTACCTGCATGGGGAAGAAACAGATTAACTACTATGATGGAAAACAGACCTGACTGGTGTATCTCTAGACAAAGAACTTGGGGAGTACATATCCCTATTTTCTATAATAACAAGACTGGAGAGGAGATCTTCAACACTGAAATAGCTGATAAAGTTATTGCGTTAGTTAAAAAAGAAGGATCGGCAGCATGGGTTAAATATTCAGCTGAAGAGTTAATTGGAGAAGAGTTATTAGAAAAGTACAACTTAAAAGATATAGAGTTAAGAAAAGAAACAAATATCATGGATGTATGGTTTGATTCAGGAGTATCTCATAGAAGTGTATTAAATACCAGAGATTACTTAAGAAGACCTGCGGACTTATATTTAGAAGGATCAGATCAGCATAGAGGTTGGTTCCAAACTTCATTATTAACTTCTATTGGTTCTACTGGAGATGCACCTTATAAAGCTATCTTAACTCATGGATTTGTAAATGATAAAGATGGTAAAAAGATGTCTAAATCAGTAGGAAATACAGTGGATCCTATGGATATAATAAATACATATGGAGCAGATATCTTAAGATTATGGTGTGCATCTGTAGACTATAGTGATGATGTAAGAATATCTGATAATGCAATTAAGCAAATTTCTGAATCTTACAGAAGAGTTAGAAATACAGCTAGATATATCTTAGGAAACATCAATGATTTCGATCCTGCAACAGACAGAGTAGCCTATGAAGAATTAACAGAGATAGATAAGTGGGCATTACATAGATTAGAGACATTAAAAACTAATGTAACAGCTAACTATGATAAGTATGAGTTCTATAATTTATTCAACGATGTTCATTATTTTGCAGGAATTGAGATGTCAGCGTTCTACCTTGATATAATCAAAGATAGATTATATGTAGAAAAAACTGATTCAGTTGCTAGAAGATCAGCTCAGACTGTTATGTATGAAGTATTAGTGGCTATGACTAAGATGATCTCACCTGTATTATCATTTACAGCAGAAGAAATTTGGGGTAAATTACCAGAAGCAGCTAAAGATACAGATTCAGTATTATTGACTTCTTGGTATGAGGCTAACCCTGAATGGATCAATGAGGAATTAGGAACTAAGTGGGATGAGATTTCAAAACTTAGAAAAGAAGTAAATAAAGTCTTAGAAAGAGCCAGACAAGGTGAAGATAAGATAATTGGTAATGCACTAGATGCAAAATTAGAGTTACATATAGCTGATGAAAAATTAAAAGCTTTTGTTGAATCTAATAAAGATCTTTTAGAAACAGTGTTCTTAGTATCTCAATTTGATATTGTAAGTGAAGCAGCAGCAGAATTTACAGTAGCAGAAGAAGTAGAAGGATTAAGTTTAAGAGTAAGCCATGCAGCTGGAGAAAAATGTGAAAGATGCTGGAAATATTCTGAAAACTTAGGAACAGATTCAGAATATGCTGATATTTGTCCTAGATGTACAGATGTAATGACAAAATAAAAATTGAGTATAATTAAGTTATAAGGAGGAGAGAGGATAGATTGAGGTCTTTCCTCTCTTCTCTAAATTAAAGTAGGGGGAGCGAATATGAGGTTAATTATTTTAATTGTAGCCCTTTTAGGAATAGATCAATGGACTAAGGAATTAGTAGCAAGCTCTATGTCTGAAGGAGATACTATAGGTATCTTAAATGATTTTTTTCATATAACTTATGTAAAAAACCATGGTGTGGCCTTTGGAATGTTCCAAGGGGAGATAAAAACTATTAGTATAGTAGCTATAATAGCTATATTAGGAATAATATATTTTATGATAAAGCAACTGAAGCCTCATGAAGTTATCTCAAAATATGCATATGCTTTTATATTGGCAGGTGCTATTGGGAATATGATAGATAGAATATATAGAGGGTTTGTAGTTGATTTTGCAGATTTTCGAGGTATTTGGAAGTTTGTATTTAACGTGGCAGATGTTTGGATCAATATAGGAGTATTTTTACTAATAATAGAAGTAATTATATTAGAAAGAAAGAAAAAGCAACTAAAAAAGAAAAACTAAAAAATCAGCAGAATCTATGTCTAGAAAAGTTTTTAGTTTTAAAGAATGAGAAACGGGAGGCAATAATGAATTTTCAAGATATGATAATGGCGTTACAGCAATTTTGGGGGTCAAAGGGATGTGTAATAGGAAATCCATATGATATAGAAACAGGTGCAGGAACATTTAACCCTAATACTACACTTATGGCATTAGGACCTGAACCATGGAGTACAGCCTATGTAGAACCATCAAGAAGACCAAAAGATGGGAGATACGGTGAAAATCCAAATAGAGTATATCAACATCATCAATTTCAAGTGATAATGAAACCATCACCACTTAATATCCAAGAACTTTACTTAGAAAGTTTAAAGATGTTAGGAATAGATCCATTAAAGCATGATATTAGATTTGTAGAAGATGACTGGGAATCTCCAACTTTAGGTGCATGGGGATTAGGATGGGAAGTATGGTTAGACGGTATGGAGATCACTCAATTCACTTATTTCCAACAAGTGGGAGGAATTGAGTTAGATGTTACTCCAGTTGAAATTACCTATGGTTTAGAAAGAATAGCTCTATATATTCAAGAGAAAGAGAGTGTATATGATCTAGAATGGGCACCTGGAATTAAATATGGTGATATGAGATTACAATATGAATATGAACAATCAAAATATTCATTTGAAATAGCTGACTTAGATATGCATTTTAGATGGTTTGATGAGTGTGAAGCTGAAGCTCAGAAGATATTAGATGAAGGGTTAGTATTCCCAGCTTACGATTTTGTATTAAAAGGATCTCATATCTTTAATGTATTAGATGCTAGAGGAGCTATCTCTGTAACTGAGAGACAATCTTATATATTGAGAGTTAGAAATATGTCTAAAAGATGTGCTGAAGTATTCTTACAGGCAAGAAAAGACTTAGGATACCCACTTTTGAAGAAGTAAAGAATAATTGAAAATTTTTGACACGGAGAAACACAGGGATGAAAAAGAGAGATACTCGGAGAAAGCTCTGTGAGACTCTAATTAATATCTCTGTGCAACAAGAGATTTAATTAAAAAGTTCATAATAAAAAAATAGAGGTGAAAGATGAATATTTTATTAGAAATTGGTATGGAAGAAATACCTGCAAGGTTTTTAAAACCTGCATTAAATGATCTAGAAAAAAATATGAAAACTTATTTAAAAGAGAATAGGATAGTTTTTGAAGAGATAAAAACATATGGAACTCCTAGAAGGTTGATATTATCTATATCGAATCTAGCAGAAAAACAAGAGGATTTAAATATATTAAACCAGGGACCTGCAAAACACATTGCTTTTGGATCAAATGGTGATCTTACAAAGGCAGGGATGGGATTTGCAAAATCTCAAGGGATAGAAGCTACAGACTTAGAGATAATTGAAACTCCTAAGGGAGAATATATTGCAGCTAAGAAATTTGTAGAGGGAAAAGAAACTAAAACATTGTTACCAGAAGCTTTAAAAGGTTTAGTGGAAGGATTAACTTTTCCTAAATCTATGAAATGGTCAGATAAAAAAATAAAATTTGCCAGACCGATCCAATGGATTTTAGCTTTAGCAGATAACAATGTAGTTGAATTTGAAGTAGAGGGGTATAGAAGTGGAACAATGTCTAGAGGGCATAGGTTCTTCGGAGAGAAAGAATTTACTGTAGCCGATATAGATGATTATTTTACAAAAGTAAGAGCCAACAATGTAATTGTTGATATAGAGGAAAGAAAAAATATGATCGTTGAGATGATCAATAAAAACTGTTCATCAGCAGGAGAAAAAGTAGTCATTGAAAATGAACTGTTAGATGAAGTAACTAACCTTGTAGAATACCCATATCCAATGGTAGGGACATTCAATTCAGAATTTTTAGAAGTACCTCAAGATGTACTTATCATCTCTATGCAGGTACATCAAAGATATTTTCCAATCCTAGATTCAGATGGGAACTTATTGCCTAAATTTGTAGTAGTTAGAAATGGTATAGATGGATCTGAGCATGTAAGGATAGGAAATGAAAAGGTATTATCAGCTAGACTTTCTGATGCAAGATTTTTCTATCAAGAGGATCTTAAAAAACCATTATCTGAAAATGTAGAGAAGTTAAAACATGTTGTATTCCAAAAAGATTTAGGAACTATCCATCAAAAATTGGAGAGAAGTAAGAAGATAGCTGAAAAATTGATAGATATGTTAGGTTTTGAAGGGAATAAATCTGATATATTGAGAACAATAGAGCTATCTAAAGCAGACTTAGTTTCTAATATGATTGGAGAAAAAGAATTTACAAAGTTACAAGGATTTATGGGAGCAGAGTATGCACTTAGATCTGGAGAAAATGAAAAAGTAGCTAAGGGGATAGAGGAGCACTACTACCCTAGATATCAGGGAGATAGATTACCTCAAAATATAGAGGGAGTAATTACAGGGATCTGTGACAGAATAGACACTTTAGTAGGTTGCTTTGGAATAGGCCTTGTTCCAAGTGGATCAAAAGATCCATTTGCTCTTAGAAGATCGGCACTAGGAATTGTAAATATTATATTTAATTCAAAATTAGACCTATCTATAGATGAACTTGTGAATATCAGTATCGATGCTTTAGAATTAGACGGAGTATTGAAAAAAGATAAGGAAAAAGTAAAATCTGATGTAATGGAATTTATGAACCAAAGAATAATAAATGTATTCTTAGATAAAGGGTACAGAAGAGACTTTATCATGGCTGTTTTAGATGTTAAGAATGAAAATTTATTAGAGGTAGAAAAGAAATTATTAACACTGAATGAAGTATCTTCTAATGAAAACTTTAATGAACTAGTTTCTCTTTTAAAAAGAGTAGGAAATATATCTAAAGACTATAAAGGTACAGTAAATATCAGTGAAGACCTTCTAAAGGAAGATACTGAAAAATCTCTTTACAACTTCTATATGGAGTTTATGAGTATATCTGAAGAGATCTTAGGTAAGAATGATTATCTAACTTATCTAAAGACTATCCTTTCAGGAAAAGAAATAATAGATAGTTTCTTTGACTCGGTGATGGTAATGGATAAGGATGAGAATATAAAAAATAATAGATTATCACTCTTAACTTCTTTAAATACTATATTTAACAGAGTAGCAAATTTAAACTTAATAGAGATAAAATAATGGAAAAAGATTGGTCTATGACCAGTCTTTTTTTATTTAATCTTCATTTGATTGTGCAGTAAATGTTTTAAATGTTTCAAATTTAAACTTAAAAAAAGATTAAAGTGCAAAATTAATTTGACATTTTATGAAAAGTGAACTAAACTAATAATGGAAGCGAAATGAAACGTTTCCAAAATAAGTAAGGGGGGAATATATGAAGAAAATGTTAATGGGAATATTGATGATTTTAGGATCTATAACCTATAGTGAGGAAATTCAAGTCCCTAAAAATAGAATGGCCGGATATCCTTTCGTAAATTTTGAAAAAATAAGGGTAAGTGACTATAAAGAAAAATCAATTGAAGGGGTTAAGATAACGATAAATACTACTACCTATGAGAGAAAAAATATGAATTCTGAACGTATTTCTAGAGATTCGTTGAAAGAGCCATTTATATTTGAACAAAAAATAAATACAATTAAAGATGAAACTAGAGAGGAGTTTCAGACAAATAAAAATGGAATTGCTGAGATAAATAAAAAAATAGAGTTCGGAGATTTAATAAAAGATTTAAATTATAAGGGTGCATTTTATTCTGCAAAATTTGATAAAAAAATGATAAAAATGATCATTACAGTAGAAAAAAATGGTTATATTGCAAAAAACTTCAGTTATGAGGGGGAATACCCAAATGTCTTAGATGTAAGGTTGAAAAGTCAGACAAATAATGGGAATAATTCAAAAGTTCTAAAGACGGTGACCGCAGAAGAACAAAATGATAATTTAAAAATTTTTAAAAATATAGCAAAGGACAGTAATTTTGAATTAAAAAATTATAGTAAAACTGAGATTAAAAACAAAAATTATACTGCTTTTGATTTAGATTATAAGAATAATCTTGAAGGAACTGAAATAGAATTTAATAATTATATCCTTCCACTACTGGAATATGGAGAAAAGCTAATTCATTCTGATGCAGATGGAATTGTTTTTAGAGTAAATGAAAAAAATGGAAATATCTATAAATATTTAATAAGAACTGATATTTTAAAAGAATATAATAATTATGAGCTTAGTGCTAGAGAACTCTATCATAGAGTTATTAGAATAAAGAATAGAAAAAGACTAAATTAATAGGGGGGAAAAGAAAGATGAAAAGATTAGGTTTTGGAATTATGGCTTTATTATTAGCTGGAACAGTAACAATGGCAGCAGAAACAAAAATGGAAGCGACTCCAGTAGCAGGTATAACAATGGAGGAGTTAGATAAGAGAGTAGAAGAAAAAGTAGAAAATATGCTGGCAAAGAATGACTCATTTGAGATTCATGGTTATGCAAGAGCTGGAGTTTTAATCAATGAAAACGGTAAGCAGGTAACTGGTGGAATGTTTAACGATGGAACACCTAGTAAAAATCTTGTCGGAAGATTAGGGAATGAAACTGACAACTACTGGGAACTTGAATTTGTAAAGAAATTTACTGCAGATAACGGTGTTTGGTCTAATTGGCATTTGATGTTTGCACAACACGATCAAAATAGAGAAAGATTGAATGAAGGAAATGGTTCAGAAGATGTAGCAGTAAGACAATTATATGCTGAGATGGGTGGATTTGCCTGGAACCCAGATTTAACATACTGGGTGGGGAAAAGGTTTTATAATAGACAGGATATACATGTTACGGATTACTACTGGAATGATTATTCAGGAACAGGTGCCGGGATACAAGGTTTAGCTGATGGAAACTTAGATTTAGCCTATATTGCAGGGTCTAGCTGGCAGGATGATCTTCTGACTGGTGACGGGAAATTGATGAGTCATAACCTTATAGCTACTTACAGACTTAATAATTGGACATTTGATGGGATGGCTATGTTTGCAAACGATAATGCAGATTACTTAAATGAAACAAAATCAAATGATATTGATTATGCAGAAAATGGATTCCAAACAACTGTTACTTATAATAACTCAGGTTTCTATGGTATGGAAAATGGATTCAGTAAGGCGTTCTTCCAAGCTGGATACGGATTAGGTTCAGCTAGTGGATTAGGACATACTCAATGGAACTGGGAAACTAAGCAAAAGGATACTTCATATAGAGTAGGAACTTTTGGTGTAACTGAGGGAGAAAAATGGTCATTCATGCCTCAAACAGTTTTACAATATGATGTAAGTGATGCAAGTAGCGATGACAACAAATTAACAGCTAGTGCAGTGATAAGACCTGTATATAAAGTAGTAGACAATTTTTCGGTTCAATTTGAATTAGGGTTAGGATATGAAGGATACAATAAAAATGAAAATACCAGTGGAGATAAAAGAAATGGAATGTACTATAAGGCCACTGTAGCTCCTACGATTAGTTTAAATGATTCATTCTGGGGAAGACCGCAGCTTAGAGTATTTGGATCATATGTAGGATGGACTTCAGATGTAGCACCTGATACCAATACAGTAGCAGGGTCAGATAGTGAATTAAGAGCAGGTGTTCAGGCAGAGATCTGGTTCTAATTTTTTTTAAACCGAAGTTGGAAACGATTCAAACTAATTAAAGATGAAATTGAGGGCAAAGAATTTCTTTGCCCTACTAAAAAATCCCTCTAATCTCTTAAATAAGTTGTTGAAAAAAGAAAATTAGTTTAAAATAAAAACAAATGATTTATGGGGGGATAAGGGTGGCTAAATATACAATTAAAGATATAGCTAAGATGGCAGGAGTGGGAGTAGGGACTGTTTCCAGGGTGATTAATAATCATCCAAGTGTAAAGGAAGAAACAAAAAACAAAGTATTAAAGATAATAGATGAAGTAAACTATAAACCCAATGAACTAGCTAGAGATCTAAAAAGAAAAAAAAATAATGTAATAGGGATATTGATTACTGGATATCCTAATCCATTCTTTGATGATGTTATAGGTGGGATCGACAGGGAGTTGAAAAAAGAAAATTTAACTTCTCTGATCCACTATACAGAATTACAAGATTTCCAGGTAGCAGTGTCAACATTGATAGATTATGATGTGAAGGGAATAATTTACTTAGGGGGAAAATCCAAAGATAATTTAGAAGGGGTAAAAATTCCGTTGGTACTGGCCTCTACAACAATAGATAATTCGTATTCAGATAAATTTCATATGGTGAGTATAAACAATAGAAAAGCTGCCTATGAATCTGTAAAATTTTTGATAGATACAGGGTGCAAAAAAATAGGAATCATTATTTCAAACTATGAAGATGAACTGGCCCTTGAAAGGATAAAAGGATATAAAGATGCTATAAAGGAAGCAAAATTAGATTATGAAATTATATGTGAAGGTGAATATACTGCTAAAGGTGGCTATGAAGGTGCTAAAAAAATGTTTGTACAGGAAAAACCAGATGCAATATTTGCTATATCTGACCTCATGGCAATAGGAGCTACAAGATATATATTAGAAAATGGATATAATGTTCCAGGTGACATCTCTATAATTGGATTTGATGGGATCGAGGAAAGTAAATACTATTATCCATCTATAACTACAACTGAACAGCCGAGAAAACTAATGGGGGAGATGGCAGCTAAATTACTCATTGAAGATGTAAAAGATGAAGAGGGTAAAAAAATAAAAAAACAGGATATTTGTTTAAAAGTCGATATGATAGAAAGGGAGAGTACAAAATAAGATTATTAGGAGGAAAGTATGAAAAATTATATGAAGGGATTAATGGTCGGAGGAGCAATGCTTCTTACTGCTTGTGGTGGTGGAACAGAGCAAAAAGAGGAAAAAACTGTAGTCGATATATTTCAATTTAAAGTAGAGATAGCGGAACAGTTTGATGAATTGTCTCAAATTTATATGGAAACACATCCTAATATAGAGATAAATATAGAAACTGTAGGTGGAGGAGATGACTATGGTGCTGCACTTCGTGCTAAGATGGCATCAGGGAATGAACCTACTATATTTAATGTAGGAGGACCCCAAGACGTATATGACTGGCAGGACAAATTGGTAGATCTATCAGATGTAGAACTAGCAGGAAAGGCATTTGATGGAGCCTTAAGTGGGGCAACATTGGATGAAAAGGTATATGGATTACCATTTACTCAAGAAGGATACGGGTTTATATATAATAAGGAATTATTAAAGAAAGCCGGGATAGATGCAAAAACTATAAATAGTTATGAATCTTTAGAAACTGCTGTTAAGATGCTGGATTCTAAAAAAGAGGAATTAGGATTAGAAGCTGTGTTTGCAACTGCAGGAAAAGAAACTTGGGTAACAGGATTACATTATTCAAATGTAGCCCTAGCACAAGAATTTGGAAGTGTATTCGATGCTTATAATGCTAAAGCAGTTGAGTTTACATATTCAGATGGAATGAAGCAATTATTTGACCTGCAGATAGAGTATGGTAGAAAGCCCGTAAATGCAACTGATTATTCTACCCAGGTAGAAAGATTATTCTCTATGGGAAAGGTAGCTATGACTCAGCAAGGAAACTGGGCATTTGGATCGATTAAAGGTATAGACGAAGAATTAGCGAAAAATATAGGGTTTCTACCTATGCCAATTGTAGGAGCTAAAGAAAATGTGTTACCAGTAGGAATTCCAATGTACTGGACTGTAAATAAAGACTCAAGTGAGGCTCAGGTAAAAGCAGCCAAAGATTTTTTAAACTGGGTATATACATCTGAGACTGGAAAAGATTATGTAATTAATAAATTTAATTTTATACCACCATATAAAGGTTTTGATGGAGATAACTTACAGCCAAAAGATCCATTGGCTAAAGACATAATGGCATTCTCGGAAGCTGGGAACACTATCCCTTGGGTATTTATGGGGTATCCTACAGGTTGGGGAATGGAGACATTAGGAGTAGAACTACAAAAATATATAGATGGTCAAATTACTTGGGATGAAGTTTTAGAAACAGCGAAAACTTCATGGAATGAGAGCAGAAAAGAAAAATAAAAACTGGATAAATTAATAAATAAAAAAAGGGGGAAACCCCTTTTTTTCTAAAAAAGGAATGATGAGGATGAATTATAATAAAAAAACGTTTTGTTTATTTGCAGGTCCCATAATAATTGCATTTTTAATGGTATTGGTAATACCCTTACTCATAGGAGTATACTACTCATTTACAGAATGGAATGGAAGGATGGATCAGGTTCCAGACTTTATAGGTTTAAGTAACTATATAGCTATAATTAAAGATGAGGGGTTCAGGAATGCTTTTATCTTTACAGCAAAATTTACAGTAGTATCTGTAGTTGTTATAAATGCAATAGGCTTTAGTTTAGCACTTTTAGTGACTAAAAAATTAAAAATTTCTAACTTTATGAGAACGATATTTTTTATGCCTAACCTGATAGGAGGATTAATCTTAGGTTTTATATGGCAATTTATATTTATGGGGGTATTTCAGACCATTGGTGAAATCACAGGTTTGGAATTCTTTCAGGGTTGGCTGGCAGATGCCAATACTGGGTTCTGGGGACTGGTAATAATCATGGTTTGGCAGATGTCAGGATACTTGATGATAATTTATATTGCAGCATTACAAAATATTCCAAAATCATTGTTGGAAGCGGCAGATATAGATGGTGCCAATGGTTGGACAAAGACCAGGCATATAATATTTCCTATGGTAGCGCCGGCATTTACTATCAGTATGTTTCTAACATTGGCGAATTCATTTAAATTATTTGATCAAAATTTATCCCTTACAAATGGAGGTCCAGGAGGATCTACAGAGATGCTGGCTTTAAATATCTATAAAACAGCATATACATTTACTAATTATGGTGCCGCTCAGGCAAAAGCAGTTGTATTTTTCTTGTTAGTAGCTTCTATTACCATGGTACAGGTATATATCAATAAGAAAAAAGAGGTGGAGATGTAATGAAAAGTAAACAAAATTCGAGGGTATTATTATATATCATAGGAGTTCTGACGTCTATTTTATTTATATCACCATTTTATATATTGATAGTCAATGCTTTTAAAACCAAGAGGGAACTTTTTGGGAGTACTTTAACTCTGCCTAAGGAATGGATGCTGGATAACTTTAAAGTCGCGTTAAATAAATTATCATTTTTATGGATTGGGAAAAACTTCAGTATGGAAGGTTTTTTTGGATCGGCATTATTTAATTCGATGTTTATAACTATTACCAGTACAATTTTAATTATTATATTTTCTTCCATGGCTGCCTGGATCTTAGTACGGACAAAATCAAAGATGAGTAATATTATATTTTATATGTTTATTGCAGCGATGCTGGTACCATTTCAAGCTGTAATGCTGCCTTTAGTAGCTTTTATGGGCAGGTTGGGTTTGCAAAATAGAATGGGGATAATATTTATGTATCTGGGATTTGGCTCAAGTTTTTCTATATTTCTCTATCATGGATTTATAAAGAGTATTCCTGTATCCTTGGAGGAAGCAGCAAGGATTGACGGCTGCGGGCCTTGGAAAGTATTTTGGAAGATTATATTCCCTACTTTAAAGCCAATTCATGTGACTGTATCTATCCTAAATATAATTTGGATTTGGAATGACTTCTTATTGCCTCAGCTTATGATAAATAAAAAAGGAACCCAAACTATCCCACTGAAGATGTATCTTTTCTTTGGAGGATATTCAAAGCAATGGCATCTTGCCATGGCAGGGTTATTAATAGCTGTAATACCGATAATAATATTTTATTTCTTTGCACAAAAACACATTATAGAGGGAGTAACAGCAGGATCTGAAAAATAAAAGAAGTAGAAAACTTCATTTTCCCCTTGGAAGAGCTGAAGTTTTCTACTTCTTTTTGAAAAAATAGATTAAATATAACTTAAAATAATATTATTTATAAATCAATAGAAACTAAAAAAATAATTTTAAATATGTGCTAAAAACAAAAATGTTGTGTACAAAAACAGGAGTATTTTATATTTTAAATTGAAAAAAACAAAAAAAAGGGGTATACTTTTTATCTAGGGGAAAAAGTGAGGTGGCTGAAATTGGAAGAAAAAGAGATAATAGTAGATATTTTGACAGTAGCAAATGCTATTTCAAGAGCTGGAAAAGAGTTGTTAAATGATGTTTTGGAAAAGTATAATATAAGTTTTGTAGAGTATTATATGCTACGTCATTTACAAAAAAATCCGGGAGAGACCCAGTATAACCTTTTAAAATATACAATGCTAACTAAATCCAGAGCTAATCAGATAGTCAGTAAGTTAGAGAAAATGGGGTATCTGGAGAAGAAAACAGAGATGGTAGGATCGCTTTTAAAAAAACCATTATATTTAACAGAATCAGGGGGGGAAATAGTGGTAGAAGGGGTAGAAGATATCTATGACAATACCATAAAAAACCTGAGCGAGGAAGAGAAATTTAAATATGAACTATACAGGAGTAAGATGGTTGAAATATTGATGAATATGAGACTTACTTTAGGGACGATGACACCAGAATATTTGAAAAAATAGTAATTTTTAAAGCACGAGATATCGTGCTTTTTTTATGGGTAAAAAAATGAACCATTCAAAAGAAAATCCATTAAAAAAATTAGGGATAGAAATTAATCTTGCTTTTTATTAAAATAAATTAATCTAAGTTGAAGAATTAAAAAAAATTAATTAAGATGAATTATTTTAAGGAGGAACAGGATGAATAAGAGAAGAATAGTTTTATTAGCCGGACTAATGACAATGGGAATGGTATCATTTGCAATGGAGGAAGGGAATGCAGAGGTGTTAAAGACTCCAGAACAGAGGGAATTAAGTGCTTTCAATATCAATGACAGGGTAAGATTCGATGAAAATAGATTAGAAGTAAATGGAAACTTCCACTTTGATGAGAATAACAGATTAGAGATGAGAATCAGAGACTATACTGGAGTAGGATCAGATGCAAACAGCTCAAGATCTAGTGGGAAGGAAACATCAGATAGAACAGAAGTAAGATTAAGATTGCATACACAAACTTCTATAGAAAATATGGAAATAAGAACAGAAGTTAAAACTAACACATATGAAAATAGTGGAAGTAAGCAGTTATTCAGAGTACAGCCAACATGGCACCTATTTACAGATGTTGATGGGTTAGATTCATTAGTAAGAGCAGGTATAGGGATGGAGCATTCTGGAGATGCTCATGGTGAAGATTATATGATAACAACTTCATTTGAAAACTACTATACAATAAATGATTACTTTGCAATAGAAGGAAATGTTTATTATGATTATACATTTGCTGGTAATGGAGCTACTGATGGGCAATATCATAATGTAGAGATAGAAGCATATGCATATGCTAATTACCCGTTATATCAAAATAATGATATGAAAGTAGAAGCATTATTCGAAGGTGGTATAGACCCTTATGGATTTGGAAACAGGCATTTTGATGATTTAAATGATGTAAATAAGGATAACAATAAAAATGGTGAAGACTACTATGTAGTATATTTAGAGCCTTCAGTAAAGGTAACTAAGCACTTAAATGAAACAAACAATGTTTATTTACAAGGTGGATACTATATTGAAAAGAATGAAGAGAATACAAGCAGTAACTATGATGATACAGCATTTGTAAGAGTGGGATTCACAAGTAAATTTTAATAAAAAAATTATTATATAATACAAGAAACACTTCCTGTTTAAGGGGAGTGTTTTTTTTTGATACACAAACAATAAGAATGGTGGATAAAAACCTTGAACAGTTAAAAGTTTAATAAGTGAACGGTTTAATAAAACAACCATTGTAGAAGTTAGGTATATGGAGTAAACTTCTAACAAGTTAATTAGATTAATTAATTTTAATTAATGAAACTCAAAAGTTAAACTTTATTAATGTTTTGAAGAAATTAAAATATTTATTTTTAGGAGGAAACAAATGAACAAGAGAAGAATAGCTTTATTAGCTGGATTAATGACAGTTGGAATGGCATCATTTGCAATGGAAGAAGGGGAAGCTGAGGTATTAAAAACTCAGGAAGCAAAAGAATTAAGTATCTTTAATATCAATGACAGAGTAAGATTTGATGAAAACAGATTAGAGATGAATGGAAACTTACATTTAAATGAAAACAATAGATTAGAAGTAAGGGTTAGAGACTATAATAAAGTAGGAAACACATTTGGTTCAGATACAGGAGATGGAACTGGTAAAGAGGAAACTACAGGAAGAACTGAATTAAGAATGAGATTACATACTCAAACATCTGTAGAAAATATGGAAGTTAGAACTGAGTTAAAGACAAATACTTATGATAACTCAAAGAATACTCAATACTTCAGAGTTCAACCAACATGGCACTTATTCAACGATGTTGAAGGATTAAGTTCATTAGCAAGAGCAGGATTTGGAATGAACCACACATCTGGATCAGGAGAAGATTTCTCATTTACATCATCGTTTGAAAACTACTACACAATAAATGATTATTTCGCAATTGAAGGTAATGTATACTACGACTATACATTTGCTAGAAACAGCAATAAATACCATAATGTAGATATAGAGGCGTATGCATATGCTAATTATCCATTATATCATGCTAATGACGTAAAAGTAGAGGCGTTATTTGCAGGTGGAGCAGACCCATATACATTCGGAACTAGAGACATTGAAAACTTAAATAATGTTACAAAAGATAGTGAAGGTGGAGAATCATATGTATTATATGCTGAGCCGTCAGTAAAAGCTACTAAAACATTAAATGAAAATAACTCAGTTTATGTACAAGCTGGATACTATATAGAGATGACTGAAGCTAACGATAAAAAAGCTACTACAGGTCAATCATTTAGTGGTTCTTCAGACAAGTACAATGACTCTGCATTCGTAAGAGTCGGATTTACATCTGCATTCTAAACTAATTTTTTATAAAAATTATATTGAAAAAACACCCCTGTAAAGGGGTGTTTTTGTTGTTGTTTTATTTGTTCTTATCATTATTTTTTTGGAAATAAAAAAGGAATTTTTAGATTGGGGATGTAAATTATAGAAGAACAATTTACTGGGGATAAAAAATATTTATTTTGGAGGGAAAGAGATGAATATAAAAAAAATAACTGTATTAGCCGGATTGATGACTATGGGGATGATATCTTTTGCAATGGAAGACAGTGATGCAGAAGTATTGACCCAGGAGGAAAAACAATTAAGTGTTTTTAACATCAATGACAGGGTGAGATTTGATGAGAACAGACTAGAGATGAACGGGAACTTCCATCTGAATAAAAATAATAGGTTAGAGATGAGACTCAGACATTACAATGATGTAGGTTATGGAAGTTTTGGAGATACCAGAGACAGTGGTAATACTGTAGATGACGGGACAGAGATAAGATTCAGATTACATACTCAAACGTCTGTGAAAAATATGCTGATTAGAACTGAGTTGAAGACAAACACGTATGGCAGCGGTGACGGTGGCAATGAACAATATTTCAGGGTACAGCCAACATGGGGATTATTTACAGATGTTGAAGGGCTGAGCTCCTACTTAAGGGCAGGTGTAGGATTTAAACATACGTCACCAGAAACAGAAGATACAACTAATGATTATTCTTTTACATCATCATTTGAAAATTTCTATACAATAAATGATTATATAGCAGTTGAAGGAAATATCTATTATGACTATACATTTGTCGGAGAAGGTTCAGATGACTACAATAGTGTAGATATAGAAGCTTATGTATATGCTAATTATCCTCTTTATGAGGCTGAAAATGGTATAAAGTTAGAAGCACTGTTAGAAGGTGGATTTGATCCCTATTCATTTGGTGCCAGGCATTTTACTGATTTAAATAATGTAAGTGGCAGTGGAGTAGAAGGGCATGAAACGTATGTATTGTATGCAGAACCATCGATTCAATTGAGTAAATTGATGGATGAAAATAATTCAGTCTTTTTTCAAGGCGGATACTATGTTGAAAAAAATGAAGAAAACTCAACTGGTAATGTAGACGATACAGCATTTATAAGGTTTGGATATACAAGTAAGTTTTAATTGTGTCTGTTAAAAAACACTCCTAATAAAGGGGTGTTTTTTTATATATGAGCAATAATTTTAATATGAAAACAATAAAATTAGCCACTTTAATAAGACTATATGTTTGAAAATGAGAATAATTGTAGAAAAACAGAAGACTTTTTCTTGACAAGTTTTGTTTTTTGTATTAATATTATATGGAAACGTTTCCATAAAAAGGAAATTAATACAATAGTCAGAATACCTTTAAAACTTAGATCACTAATTATATAAATAAAATCATAATTACTACACTTACTTAGTGGAATGTTTAAAGTTTAAGTATAAAATTTAAATGATTAATTCGCCATAGGCGATGGGGGGAATAAATATGTTTAAAAGAAGTAGTGGGATATTGCTGCATATCTCATCTTTAAGTGGAGATGGAGGGGTAGGAACCTTTGGAAGGGAAGCCTATGAATTTGTTGACTTTTTAAAAAAATCAGGACAAAAATTATGGCAGATTCTCCCATTGGGAACAACTTCATATGGAGATTCTCCATATCAATCCTTTTCGGCCTTTGCAGGGAATCCTTATTTTATTGATTTAGAAGAGTTGATAGAGAGAGGTGGATTAGATAGGCAAGAGGTGGAAGATACAGATTTAGGAGATAGCAGGGAATATATAGACTACGAAAAACTATATAAAAATAAATTAAAACTTTTGAAAAAAGCTTATTTAAATGAGGGGAAAGATTTTTTAGAAGAGATAGAAAAATTTAAGAAAAAACATATCTATTGGATAGATGATTATGCTTTATTCATGGCATTAAAAGATAAAAACAATGGAGTAGAGTGGACAAAATGGGTAAAGGAAGAAAAATTTGCCCATATCAATACTTTAAAAAAATATAGATTAGAGTTGAAAGAAAAAATAGATTATTATATCTACTTACAGTATTTATTTTATACCCAGTGGGGGAAATTGAAAGACTATGCCAATGAAAATCAGGTGAAGATAATAGGGGATCTGCCTATATTTATATCCGGTGACAGTGTAGATGCGTGGTTAAAAACTGAGTTGTTTTTATTCGATGAGAAAAAAAATATAAAGGTTGTGGCAGGCTGCCCGCCAGATGCTTTTAGCAGTACAGGTCAGCTGTGGGGCAATCCACTGTATAACTGGAAAATTATGAGAAGGAGAGGTTATTCGTGGTGGATTGAAAGGATGAGAGCAGCATTTGAGCTGTATGATATGGTAAGGATAGATCATTTTAGAGGATTTGAATCTTATTGGGAGATCCCGGCAAATGCTCCTACTGCCAGACCTGGAAGATGGGTAAAGGGACCAGGGATAGAAGTATTTAAGGCTATAAAAAATGGGTTGGGTGAGCTGCCTATTATTGCTGAAGATCTAGGATTTTTAACTAAAGGGGTGAGGAAACTTCTGAAAGATAGCGGGTATCCAGGGATGAAAATATTGGAGTTTGCTTTTGATTCGAGGGAGGAGAGTGACTATCTTCCCCATAAATATTCTGAAAATTCAGCGGCTTATACAGGGACCCATGACAATGAAACTGTGGTAGGCTGGTATGAAAATGTAGTGAAAGTTGACAGGGAACATGCTGAAAAATATTTAAAAAAATATTTAAAGTTAAAAAAGTTTGAGGGGGAAAAAATAAACGATGTATTTATAGAAGCTATCTGGAAATCTAATTCCCATATAACTATAGCTCAGATGCAGGATTTTTTAGGATTAGATAATAGAGCCAGAATGAATATACCATCAACATTGGGAAATAACTGGAAATGGAGATTGAAAGGTGATGAACTCACTGATGAATTGGCTGAAAAAATAAAGGAAATGACAATTAAATACGGTAGATAGGAAGGAATAGCTGGGAATTAAAACGTTGAATATAAAGAGTAAATTTAAATCATTTTTAATTTCGCTTTAAGCGATATGGGAGGAATACATGAAATTTAAAAAAGATGTAATCAAAACAGGTTTAGAGAAAAAATTATTGGTTAAATACGGGAAAAAAATATCTGAAGGGCTGGATTTTGAAATATATGATGCATTGTCTCAAACGATAATGGAGGAGATAGGTGGATCTTGGAAAGAGACTAAAGACCTGTATAATAATGGCAGAGAAGCTTTTTATTTTTCTGCAGAATATCTAATGGGAAGAGCATTTAGTAATAACTTAATCAACTTAGGGGTATATGAAGGGGTTAAGGAGTTATTGGAAGAGCTGAATATTGATATAAATAAGATAGAGAGTGCTGAATCAGATGCAGGATTAGGTAATGGTGGATTAGGAAGATTAGCAGCTTGTTTTATCGAATCTATGGCAACATTAAACCTGCCTGGAACAGGATATGGTATCAGATATAAATTTGGGATGTTCAGACAGCAATTTGAAGATGGATTCCAAGTGGAATATCCAGATAACTGGTTAAAGTATGGAGATCCTTGGAGTCTTAGAAAGGACAGGGATAAGGTAGAAGTAAGATTTAATAAAGATGAGTGTGTGATGGCTGTGCCTTACGATACGCCTATCATTGGATATGGAACTAATAATATAAATACACTCAGATTATGGCAGGCAGAACCAGTGGAGGAACTGAATTTAGGTGAATTCAATGAACAGCATTATGCAGAAGCTATGAAGGAAAAAAATGAAGCGGAAAATATATCTAGAGTTTTATATCCCAACGATGATACCAATGAGGGAAAAAAATTAAGATTGAAGCAACAATATTTCTTTACCTCAGCGTCACTACAGGATATCATTAGAAAATTTAAGTTAAAGCATGGAACAGATTTTAGTATGTTACCAGATTTTACAAGTATTCAATTAAATGATACCCATCCAGTGGTAGCAATACCTGAATTAATGAGAATCTTAATAGATGTAGAGGGGTTATTGTGGGGTGATGCATGGAAAATAGTTAGAAAAACCTTTGCATATACTAATCATACAATCTTATCAGAAGCTTTAGAAAAATGGTATACAGAATTATTTAAAGAGGTATTACCTAGAATATACAATATAATTGTAAGAATTCATGTACAATTTCAAGAGTTGTTGGAGGAAAAATACCCGGCAGATCTAGAAAGAAGAAAGGAAATGGCAATAGTCGATGAAAACACAAACTTAATTCATATGGCCTGGCTTGCAATCTATGGTTCTTATGCTGTAAACGGTGTAGCAGCACTTCATACAGAGATATTAAAGAATGCAGAATTAAAAGACTGGTATGAATTATACCCTGAAAGATTCCAAAATAAAACTAATGGAGTTACTCAAAGAAGATGGCTGTTAAAATCTAACCCTGAATTATCTGCGTTGATTACAGAATTAATTGGTGACAATTGGGCTATTGATCTGAGTGAACTAAAAAAACTAGAAACTTATGTGACAGATGAAAAAATATTAAATAGGTTTTTAGATATAAAAAACACTAAAAAAGAGCAGTTAGCTAAATTCATAAAGGGGAATACAGGAATAGATGTAGATACTGATTCTATATTTGATATACAAGTAAAAAGACTGCATGAGTATAAGAGACAAATATTGAATATATTCCATATAATGGATCTGTACAATAGAATAAAAGAGAACCCTGAGATGAAAATTACTCCTAAAACTTATATCTTTGGAGCTAAGGCAGCATCTGGATATTTTAGAGCTAAGGGGATTATAAAATTAATCAATGAAGTTGCAAAAACTGTAAACGATGATGCAGATGTAGATGGAAGAATAAAAGTTGTATTTGTAGAGAATTATAATATTTCACCAGCTGAACTTATATTCCCGGCAGCAGATGTATCGGAACAAATTTCTACTGCAGGAAAGGAAGCCAGTGGAACAGGAAATATGAAATTTATGATGAATGGAGCTCCTACACTAGGAACACTAGATGGAGCCAACGTAGAGATCGTTGAGGAAGCAGGAATCGAAAACAACTTCATCTTTGGAATGAAGGTAGAAGATATAATAGAGTTGAAAAAAACCGGGTATAATCCAACTAAGGTAATGAATGAAACTAAGGGGTTGAAAAAAGTAATGGATCAGCTGATAGATGGGACTTATAGTGACGGTGACACAGGAATGTTTGAAGAGTTACATGATGCACTATTAGTAGGAGCCTCTTGGCATGCACCAGATCACTACTTCGTATTACAGGATTTTGATGATTATAGAACGGTTAGAGAGAGTATAGATGGTGCCTTTGAAGATAGATTAGGATGGGCTAAGAAAGCATGGATGAATATATCTAATGCAGGGAAATTTACCAGTGATAGAACAATAGCTCAATATGCAAAGGAGATATGGAAGATAGAGGGGAAAAGAATATAGAAAATTTTTACCTCTGATATGATTTAAAAAGTTATAAATATTAAGATATAGGAAGAGAAAAAGGTTATTAATTTAATCTTTTTCTTTTTTTAAAGGTGAAAAATAAATAAAGAAGTAGAAGTAAGGTAGAAACTGTCTGAAAAAAATATGGCGAGAATGATCAGAAAAGATTGGATGAGTCTTATCTAAATTAAATTATTTCTGGAGGGATTGTTATGAAGAGAAAACTGATAGCAGAATTTATTGGAACTTTTTGGTTGGTATTAGGAGGATGTGGAAGTGCTGTACTTGCAGCAGGGGTTCCAGATTTAGGAATAGGTTTTATGGGGGTCTCTCTGGCTTTTGGTCTGACAGTTTTAACTATGGCTTTTGCAATTGGACATATATCAGGTTGTCATTTAAACCCGGCGGTTTCTATCGGACTCTGTATAGGTGGGAGATTTGATAAAAAAGAGCTGTTGCCCTATATAGTTTCCCAGGTATTAGGGGGGATACTCGGTGCAGGGGTGCTGTATATTATAGCCTCAGGTTTATCAGGTTTTGATGTGTCAGCCAATGGGTTTGCTTCAAATGGATATGGGATCCATTCTCCCATGGGGTTTAGTTTATTGGCAGGGTTAGTTGTGGAAATAGTTCTTACAGCAGTATTTTTAATTATTATAATGGGAGCGACAGATAAACGAGCTCCTCAAGGGTTCGCACCAATAGCTATAGGTTTAGGGTTAACACTGATCCATCTAATAAGTATTCCAGTAACGAATACATCTGTAAATCCTGCTAGAAGTACAGCAGTTGCTATTTTTCAAGGGGGATGGGCTGTAGATCAATTATGGTTATTTTGGGTAGCACCGATTATAGGAGCTATTTTAGGAGCTCTTATATACAAAACCATGGAATAAAAATAAAGAAATTCTAATTTTAGAGGCGCTAGTTAGTGGAAAAACAGTTGATAATTCTTGACTAAAGTGCTACAATAATTGATGAAAATATACATAAAATTAGGAGGAAAAGATGCAAACATTTACAACTAGTGGAGTATGTGCTAAGACAATAGATTTTAAAATAGAGGAAGGTATTGTTAAGAGTGTAAAGTTTAATGGCGGATGTGCAGGAAATGCTATCGGGTTATCAGCTTTAGTAGAGGGAATGAAAGTAGAAGATGTGGTTACAAGATTACAGGGAACTGAGTGTGGAAAGAGACCTACATCATGTCCTGATCAGCTAGCTAAAGCATTGGGTGAATTTATTAAATAAAATTAGAAGGAGGTTTTTAGTTTATAAATACTAGAAACCTCCTTTAAATTTGTTATATTTTAGAAAAAATATGGTAAAATTAAAAGATCTGAAAAAACATAACTTATAAATTTCAATAATAGCCATAATTTAAACTAAATGTAGTTTTTAATCTTGCACGAAAGGAATAGGAGGGATTAGATGAAATACATATATATTTATATGGGAATAATAAATTTTTTAACTTTTTTAATCTTTGGAATAGATAAGTATAAGGCTAAAAAAGATTATTCCAGGGTATCTGAAAAGACATTGTTTCTTCTTTGTTTTATAGGGGGCGGAATAGGTGGGTTTATTGGGATGTATACCTTTAGACATAAAACGAGAAAGTGGTATTTTAATCTATTGGTACCAATATCGATAGTGCTAGGAGTTTATGGGTGGTATTCTGTTTATAAAGTTTTAATGAGCAGCTAATAACTCAGCCGCCAATGGACACCAATTGGAATTTAAGATATATAATGTACAATAAAAAAGTAAAAATTAAAAACCTTGGGTAGAAAGCTCACAAAGAACAAAAAAAGAGCCTATAAGGAGAAGCTGAGATTTAGTGATCTTGTTTCAAAAAGCTTAGTGAGCTTAGTGTAGGGGTTTGTTCGTGAAATTCGTGACAAAAATAAAATTATAACTAATAAGGAGAGTATTAAAAATGAAAATAGAAAATGGAAAAAAAGTAACTTTAGAATTTGTATTGAGAGATGATAAGGGGAATTTATTGGATAAAACTACCAAGGGTGATGAGTTAACTTTCACCTATGGTGATGAAGCTGTAGTTATAGGGCTAGAAGAAGCTCTTCTAGGGAAAAAAACAGGAGATAAATTTAATGTTAAAATAACTCCTAATAAGGGGTATGGTGAATATGATGAAAATCTTACGATCGAGATGCCTATAGAAGAATTTGACGGGATGGGCCTTTACGAAGGGTTGGAATTTGAAGCTGACACAGATGAAGGTGTAGGAGTTTTTACTATAAAGGAAGTTATTTCAGAGGAGGATAAAGTCATTGTAGATGGGAATCACCCCTATGCAGGAATGACCCTTAATTTTGAGATAAAAGTAGTAAAAGTTAAGTAAAACAGTGACGTGATGTTACATTCAGTTATGCTTAATTTAAGTCTTTAAAAAATTTAAATCTTTAAAAGAATATGAAATTTCTGGATAAGAGAATATAAAATTAGTAATTGGGTCGTTCTTGACTATTAAATATTAATTTTATTTGAATTTATGGTATAATATTTAGCAAATAAATTAAAAGAGGTGTTAGTTTGAGTTTAAAAATGGATATAATAGGATTGTTATCGCAGTATGAGCATGGAAAATTTTCAAATATATTATTGAATGATTATTTTAAAGAGAAAGAAACAGAGCTTCCGGGATTAACTCGTGGGGAAAAAGGGTTTATCACAGAAGTATTTTATGGAGTTATCAGAAATGTAATATTTTTGGACTACTCAATAAATAAAAGGGTAAAAAGTATAGATAAATTATGGGTAAGAAATTTACTTAGATTATCTATGTACCAAATACACTTTATGGACTCAGATGATGCAGGGGTAGTTTACGAAGGTGTAGAAGTAGCTAAATTAAGAGGTGGAACATTTATCGGAAGTTTTGTAAATGGTGTACTTAGATCATTTATCAGGGAAAAAGATGAAGATATAGAAAAATTATTAGAAGAGGGAAAGGAAGATATAGTTTTATCATATCCAAAATGGTTCTTTGATGAGATTAAATGGGAGCATAAAGAAGATTATTTAGAGATACTTAAATCTTATAAAAAAATCCCTAATATCAGTGTAAAGATAAATAAATTAAACTATAATGAGGAAGATTTTCTAGATCTATTAAAGATGAAAAACATAAATATTTTGAAAAAAGTAGAAGATGTTTATTATATTGATTCAGGAGTCATATTGGAAACTTATGAATTTAAAAGAGGTCAAATCACAGTACAGGATGGATCTTCATTTTTAGCGGCTAAATATTTAGATCCTCAACCAGGAGATAGAGTGTTGGATACTTGTAGTGCTCCTGGGGGAAAAACTATGGCTATGGCAGAGATGATGGACAATGAAGGGGAGATAGTAGCCTTAGACATTCATGAACATAAGTTGAAATTAATTGAGAGCAGAACAAAGCAAATGGGAATAGATATAGTTCAAGCTGAACTTATGGATGCCAGATTAGTAGAAAAAGAGTTCGGATTAGAATCTTTTGATAGAGTATTGGTCGATGCACCATGTAGTGGTTTTGGAGTAATCAGAAAGAAGCCGGAAGTACTTTATACTAAGAAGATGAAAAATGTTCAGGAATTAGCTAGATTACAGCTGGATATATTAAATGCTGCTGCTAAAGTAGTAAAAATAGGTGGAACTCTAGTATATAGTACTTGTACTATCCTTAATAAGGAAAACCTTGAAAATATAACTAGATTTTTAAAGACAAATCCTAACTTTGAAGTAGAAAAAGTAGAAATATCTCCTAATGTAAATGGAAGTTTTGATAAATTAGGTGGACTGAATATATTTGATGAGTTCTTAGATGGATTCTATATGGTTAAGATGAAGAAAATAGAAAAATAGAAAAATATGGAAGGGTGGATTTTATGTCTACCTTTTCTTTATAAAAAAGGAGAAGTTTATGATAGATGATTTAATAAAAGCAAATGAGTATGTAGTGTCTAAGATTATAGAAAGAGATGAAGTTATTCTTGAGATGGAAGAATATGCAAAAGAACATAATGTACCCATTGTTACAAAGGAAGTGGCAGAGTATCTTAAATTTATGATCAAATCTAATAAGTGTAAAAACATATTAGAAGTTGGGACTGCTATTGGATACTCAGGAAGTGTTATGTTGCAGGGAAATGAAGATGTCACTATTACAACTCTAGAGATAGATGAAGAAAGATATAACGAAGCCCGTGTGAATTTTGAAAAGATGGGATATAGCTCCAGAGTAAACCAGATTTTAGGAGATGCTCTTGTAGAGATTCCCAAATTAGATGATACCTTTGATTTTATCTTTATTGATGCAGCCAAGGGAAAATATATGGATTTTTATAAAGATTCTTATAAGTTATTAAAAAAAGACGGGGTAATATTCATAGATAATATCATGTTTAGAGGATATCTATATAATGAATATCCTAAAAGGTTTAGGACTATTGTTAGAAAGTTAAATGAATTTATTGAATATCTTCATGAAAATGAAAATTTTGTACTTCTACCTTTTGGAGACGGAATAGGGCTAGTATATAAAGGGGAATAGAAAACTTTGTATTTTTTATTCTTTAGTCTAACTTTTCTATCTATTTAGATGAAGAATAAACAGGAAAAATATTGTAATAATAGTTGATAATAATTATTTAAATTATATATATTGATTTATCATAATTTTGAGGTATAATGTATTATTACAATTAAATGTTGATAGAGGTTGCACTTGATATTAGTAGTTTAGTGGAGATGGTTAGTCTGTGAAACTAGATGAAAGGATTTTTTGCCGAAGGGTATTTTTTTTACAGAAAAATACTACTGGGGATATAATGAATAATTATATCACTGTCATTGAAGTTTTCAATGGAGCGCTATCTGAAGGTATTTTATTCAGATGAGCTTCCAACAGCTTAAAAAAATAGAAGCCGACAGATAAAATCTGTCGGCTTTTTTTGTTATCTGGGAAATTATAGTCGGGGCATAATACCAGTAATTTACTTTGTAAATTTAAATTGTGCCTGTCTGGATGCAAAGTCACGTTGCTTTTTGTTTTAAATTTTTATTAAATTTGGGAGGGATGATTATGAAGTTTGAAAAATATCATGGACTGGGAAATGATTTTATCATTATAGGTGAAGGGGAAATAAAGGAAAATTTAAAATATTCTGAATTGGCTAAAAATATTTGTAACAGGAAGATTGGTATTGGTGCTGATGGGTTAATTGTTGTTTCTAAAGATGAAAATAATAATAATGAAATGATCTTTTATAATGCTGATGGAAGTTTTGATACTATGTGTGGAAATGGATTTAGGTGTTTTTGTCTTTACTTAAAAAATCATAATTTAATAAATAAAGAGGAGTTAACGATTAGAACAGGAGCAGGAATTTTAAAAGCAAAAATTATTAACGATAATCCATTTATGGTAAAGGTTAATATGGGAAGGGAAAATTATTATCATGATTCTATTAAGTTGTGTTCTCAAGGGGAGTTATTTAATGAGAAGGTAAAGATTGAAAATGAAGAATTTTATATAACTTCTCTATTTATGGGAACTACCCACAGTGTAGTTTTTGTAGATGATATTTCAAATGAATTTGTAGATAAATATGGTCCCCTTATAAATGATTTGGAATTTTTCCCATTGGATACCAGTGTTAATTTTTGTAAGGTAGAGGACGGTAAATTAAGGATAAAAACGTGGGAGAGGGGAGTAGGACGGACATTGGCATGTGGAACTGGGAGCTGTGCATCAGCAATTGTAGCTAAAAGGTTGAATCTTATGGGAAATAATGTGGTGGTTCAACATCTATTAGGAGAGCTGGAGATTGAATTAGGGGAAGAAATTTATATGATAGGTACTGGAGTGAAGGTAGCTTCTGGTTACTTTGAAAATCAAGAATAAAAAATTAGATTGAAATAAAAATAGGAATTTGCTCTATTAGAGGCAAATTCCTATTTTCCTATACCACGTTATAATCTCCCTGTTCCATTTTGTGCTCTTCGTGTCCCTCGATTTCGTCCTTATGATCTCCATCAGCAGTAACACTTCGAACGACATATTTATTGAAGGAGTCATTATAAAATTTATATTTGTAACTACCATCCATATGGGAAGTAACCCAAACTCCGCTGCAAAGAGGAGTTTCATCTCTATAAAGGGTCCAAGTATCATAATCTTTAGTGACTGCATAATCACCGTTGGCAAAGATTTCGATCTCTTTTCCAAAACATAGTTCCCTTTCCTCATCTACTAGATGATGGATATCATGCTTATCACAATAAGTATAGTAATTTTCATGATTTGGAACTTTTTCAATACTTTTTATATCCACTTCCGATATGTGATCCATCCATTTTTTCATAATGATACCTCCAGATTAGCTAGAATAATTTTTTTATATAAGGTCAGTTTCAATACAGATAGAGATATATCTATATTATAATAGATATAGAAAATTTATTAAAATCCTTTAAAATTTAGATTTTAATTTGCTTTTAAAATCTGCTATAATTAAGTGTATGGTTTTGATATCAATTGTATGTTAAATCTATATTAAATAAAAAAAGTAGGAGAATTTACCGATGAAAACACTAAAAGAATGTATATTGACAGCTAAGGAAAAATATAGAGAGGATATATTTATCAAATCAGCTTTAAAAAATTATACATATGATGAAATAATAAAAGAAGTTTTAAAATGGTCTGGCTATCTTATGGAAAGAGGGATAAAAAAAGGGGACAGGGTAGGAATAATAACTCCTAAATCCATTGGACAACTAAAATCTCTCTATGCTGTATGGATGGCAGAGGGAATTATTGTTCCTATAAATGAAAACAGCAGGGAAGCTGAATTAAAATTTATATTAGAGGATTCAACTCCTAAAGTTATTTTAACGATCTCTTCATTGGAAGATAAAATAAAAAATCTTTATCCAGAAGCAGAGATTATCCTTTTGGAAAATTTAGGTGAGTTATCTGAAAATTCAAGTTATGAAGATAAAAATAACACCGATTCAGAAGATATAGGAGCTCTAATATATACCAGTGGTTCTACAGGGAATCCAAAGGGAGTGATGCTTACCCATAAAAATTTGATCAGTAATGGAAAGTCTATTGTTAAGGTAAAAGAATTAACAACTGATGACTGCCTCTATTCAATTCTTCCCTATTGGCATAGTTTTTCCTTGGCTGTAGAAGTTATAGGTTCTATAAGCAGTGGGTTGAGTTTAGGATTTACAGAAAATCCGAGAAATTTTGTTGGGAATATACCTCTGTTTAAGCCTACTATAATACTGGCTGTACCGAGAATACTGGAGATGATAAAAGGAAGTATAGAAAAACAGATGAAAAGTGCTGGTTTAGAAGCTGAAGAGGGCTATAAGAAGTTGTTACAGGTTGCCCCATTTGTAAAAGGAGATAGGTATGATTTTACTCCCAATGAGGAATACAGGCAGACCTATGACATCTTAGATAAGAGATTACTGGTTAAACTCAGGTCTGTTTTTGGAGGAAAATTCAGAGAATTTATCTCTGGAGGTGCAGCACTGGATATAAATTTACAAAGGTACTTTGGTTATTTAGGGCTGCCGGTGATGCAGGGGTATGGGTTATCTGAGACATCACCAGTTGTCAGTGTGGATAGTTTAGAGAATTATAGTTACGGGAGTTCTGGGGACCTGCTAGAGTGGCTCTTAGAGGAGCCTTTTGGAAATTTCACATTTTTAGATGAAACAGGAAATAGAGGAAAGGATCTCAAGGGAGAATTACTTTTAAAAGGAAGTTGTGTAATGAAAGGGTACTGGAATCATAGAGATGAGAGTGCTAAGGTAATAAAGGACGGCTGGCTTCATACTGGAGATATAGGTTATTATAAAGATGAAAAATTATATATAAGTGGTAGAAAAACTAATATGATAGTTTTGAAAGGTGGCGAGAACATCCACCCGGAGTTTATTGAAAATGAATTAAAGAAATCAGATATTATAGATGATGTGATGGTTATAGGAGATGGGTGCAAAAATTTATATGCATGTTTGACAGTTCCGGAAAACTATGACGAAGTACATGAGAGCGAATTAAATATCTTATTAAAGAGTGAGGTGAAAAGACTGACAAGTCACCTGGTTTCACATCAAAAACCGAGAGATATATTGCTGATTCCTAGATTTACAATAGAGGATGAAACTTATACAGGGACTATGAAAGTAAGAAGACATATGGTGAATAAAAGGGAAAATGAAAAGATAAATAATTTTTTAGAGGAAGTTGGGGAAAGGTAGCTTTTGGTGTTTTAAAAATCAAGGATTAAAAAATTTGGATTGATTACAAAGTAAAACTTATAAAAAATGTAGAGTATTAAAATCATTAAAAAAAATTATCTCTAAAGGAATAACTGTTTATTTTTAGTAGTTAATAATATTGAAACTAATAAAGTCGTTATTTTATTTATATTATTATGCAATTTATAGTTAACTGTTAATTAAATAGATTTATATTCCGAGAGGTGGAGAAGAATGAAAAACCTGATAAGAACTCTATGGTATGGTGATGTTCCTTTAGTGATTACATACTGGCAGTTTGGTGTAATTGCCAATATATTTTTTAATATTATTTTTGCTTATATTGGGCATAAAAATATCGGATTTTATACAAAAGTTGGTTTTATATTTGTGCTTATTTTAAATATTTTTGTTTTTATTTATACTATTTTTATATGTGTTGCAATCTGGAGAAGTGCTAATAAATATGAGGGTCTAAAGAGATATGCGGTTCTTGCTAAGATCTCTGTGCTATCTGGTGTAGCAGAAGTAATTAGAGTTATATTTGAGATGTTTGGGGTAATTTTGGGGTAAGAGAACAGATGTTTGAAAAATTAAAAGAGGGAAGAGGCCTTCTTCTTTGTCTGAGTAAAATCGATATTATAGAGATATCGTAGTATGATGTTAGGTAAAGGTAAATTCAAAAAAATTGGTAATATTTAGATATCAAGAATAAATTTATTGAGGTGTTTTTTATGAAAAAAGAATTTCTAGAAATATTGATGAAAAAAGATAATTTTCCATGTAAATTAGATAAAAAAGATGGAGAACTCCTAAAAAAAATCTTTAAAAAAGATATAAAATTTGAAGTTGATTCTGTGAACAGGAAAAAGGTTAATGATTTGGAATTTAGATATATTTATGAGGAGGATGGGGTAAAATATATTCTTTTGGAGGAATATACCTTCAAAGAGGGAGAGACATTCCTGTCTTTGGAAAATTCCATAGGAGTAGATTATTATTTTAATAAAATTTAGTTTACTTCTGTTGATGTTTTTATATTGTGGAATATGTTTTGGCAGAGACCCTCTACCTTCTCTAGAGGGGAGAACTATAAAAGTTGAGGAAGATAATACACTCTTGACTATGATAGAGAGAGAGGTTGGAATACCGACAGGATTTTATCGGAGACTGGAGTTTGAAACAGGGGAAGAGCCCTATATAAATGTGGGGGTCAGCACAAAAATAATACCTTATTATGCAAAACTAAAGTATCTACTGGATCTAGAAGACCAATCTTCTCCCTATTATTTATTTTCTATGGGAGTTAACTTGGTTGAAGGTGAAGATATAGCTTTTGATGCATTTTTAGATGACCTATCACAGAGGGTAAATTATGGGATAGGTGTTGGCATTACTTTTAAAGACGTTGAGGTAGAGATATTATATGGAAAATATAATTATCAAAATATCGGGATACCTCACCAAGATGAAAAAAGTTTGTATAGTTCAACAAAAATCACATTTGGCTGCAAATATAGATTCTGAGCACTTAGGTGCTCTTTTTTTCTAGACTTTTTACAGGTGTTATTGTATAATTTCAAAGGCTGTGTAAAAGTCTTGTAAACTGCGTGTAAAGATTATGTAAAACATGCAAAAAAATTATTTAGAGGAGCAAATAAATGGGAAATGCGTTGAATATAATATTGAATGTAATTGGTGGATTGGGAATTTTCTTATATGGAATGGAGAATATGGCCAATGCAATGCAAAAGGTAGCGGGAGATAAGTTAAAAAATGTAATTGCAATCGTGACTAAAAATAGATTTTTAGGTGTTTTAGTAGGGATAGTAATTACAATTTTAGTTCAATCTTCATCTGTAACAACGGTTATGGTAATTGGATTTGTAAATGCCAGTTTAATGAACCTTACTCAGGCTTTGGGAGTTATTTTAGGAGCCAATATAGGAACTACTGCTGTAGGTTGGCTGCTTATTCTAAAGGTTGGTAAATACGGACTGCCTTTAGCTGGGTTCGGGGCTATCATCGGAATGTTTGCCAAAACTGAAAAAGGCAAAGAAAAATCAAAATTAATGATGGGAATAGGTCTGATATTCTTTGGAATGGAACTTATGAAAAATGGTTTTGAACCTCTTAGAGCCATGCCGGAATTTGTTGCAATGTTTCAAAGATTCCATGTAACAGGGATAGGAAGTGCATTCTTAGTAGCTATGGTAGGAGCATTCTTAACGGCAATAGTGCAGGCTTCAGCAGCTACTTTAGGAATAACTATAATGTTAGCCAGTCAAGGGCTGATCGATGCACAAACTGGTGTAGCTATAGTAATGGGATTGAATGTAGGGACTACTATTACAGCGTTCTTAGCATCATTTGGTGCTAAGGCTAATGCAAAAAGAGCAGCCTATGCCCATACGATTATAAATATCTTTGGACTCCTATGGGTACTTCCGATATATGGAATATACACTAATATGATAGGACATATTGTAGATCCTAGTGTAAATATAAGTGGTTTTTTAGCAGCAGCTCATACGATATTTAATGTTACCAATGCGATTTTATTTATATTTTTGTTGACACCCCTGGCTAATTTTTTGAAAAAAATAATTCCAAATGATGAAGTAAAAGCAAAAAAATATACACATCTAGATGTAAGGATGCTTGAAACTCCTACTTTGGCTATTGAACAAACAAAGGCAGAGGTAGCTTCTATAGGTGACGATATTAAGTTAGCATTAGAAAAAGTTAAAACTGTTATAGAAAATAATTTACCAAAAAATTCTGATGAAATAGCGGAAGTGTTTAGAATTGAAGAAAAAGTGGATATGGTTCAGAGTGAAGTAGCGGAACTGAATTCACAAATTTTGGGATTAGATATAGAACAACACTTAGTTATGGTTACAAGAAAAAACATAGCTATCTGTGACCAATATGAGTCTTTAACAGACTATGCTGAAAGGATTATGAAAGTATATGCCAGATTAAAAGAAAATGATCTAGTTATCAATCAACATAAAAAAGAAGATCTATTTTGTCTGCATAATGCAGTAGTAGAGTTCTTTGACCTGGTAAATAATGCATATGTAACAAATAACGTAGACATAACAATAGAAGCTGTAAAAAAATCTACTGAGATTACTAATATGTATAGAAAAGCAAGAAAAGGTCATTTAGAAAGAATGGGTAGTGATAAAAAACAAAGACCTATGCTGAGTACAGGGCATATGGATATGTTAAATCATTATAGACGTTTAAGCGATCATATGCTCACAGTAGTAGAGATAATGAATATATAGATATAAAAGAGATTTCCCAATTTATGGAGATCTCTTTTTTTATGATTCGGAATTCGGAAAAAGGAAAGACGGAAAACATACACTTTTTGAAATAATATTAGTATTATTTCAATTAATATGTTACACTATGATGTTAATTTAAATAAAGGTGGACTCAAATTGTATTGATTTTAAGATCGAATGAATACCCACGTATGGAATAAATTGTTTGTGAAAGCATTATATATAGCATAAAATTTGATCCTGCCTTAATAAAACATAAGGATGTGAAAAATGGAAAAAATGGTAGAATTTAAAAAATTAGGATTGTCAGAAAAGACTTTAGCAGCTTTAGAAAAAAAAGGATTTGAAAAGCCAAGTCCAATACAAGCACTTACTATCCCAGCTCTTCTTAATGGAGATAAAGATGTAATCGGTCAAGCACAAACTGGAACTGGTAAAACAGCAGCTTTCTCATTACCTATCTTAGAAAAGATGGACGAGAATAAAAGAGGAGTAAAAGCAATAGTTTTAGCTCCTACAAGAGAATTAGCTATCCAGGTAGCAGAAGAAATTAACTCTTTAAAAGGTGAAAGAAGATTAAAGGTACTTCCAGTGTATGGTGGGCAAGCAATGGACCAACAGATCAGAACTCTTAGAAGAGGAGTAGATATCGTAGTAGGAACTCCAGGAAGAGTACAAGATCATATCAGAAGAAAGACTTTAGTATTAGAAGATTTAGACTTCTTTATATTAGATGAAGCTGACGAAATGTTAAACATGGGATTCGTAGAAGATATCGAAACTATCTTAGCGGCAACTAACGATGACAAGAAGATGTTATTCTTCTCAGCAACTATGCCTAACGAAATCTTAAAAGTAGCTAAAAAATATATGGGTGAATTTGAAGTAATGAGAGTTAAAGCTACTGAGCTTACAACTAAAAATACAGAGCAAATTTACTTTGAAGTAAGAGATGGAGATAAATTTGAAGCTCTTTGCAGAGTTGTAGATGTAGAGGTAGACTTCTACGGAATCGTATTCTGTAGAACTAAAAATGATGTAGACAATGTAGTTAGCAAGCTTATCGAAAGAGGATATGAAGCTGAAGGAATCCATGGAGATATATCACAGGCTCAAAGAGAAAGAACTCTTAGAAAGTTTAAGACAAAAAACATAAATATCTTAGTAGCTACAGACGTAGCAGCAAGAGGAATAGATGTAAATGACCTTACTCATGTAATCAACTACTCTATACCACAAGAAGCTGAGGCATATGTACATAGAATCGGTAGAACTGGTAGAGCAGGTAAAAAAGGTGTGGCTATAACATTTGTTACTCCTAGAGAGATGGGTAAATTAAGCAGAATCAAAAGAGTAGCTAAAGCAGAGATTAAAAAATCGACTATTCCTGAAATTGATGAAGTTTTAAAAGCTAAGAAGGAAAGTTTGTATGCTTGTGTAGGAGAGATAATTGCAGAGAAGGATTTCTCAGTATACTCTGATATGGCAACTGAACTAGCTGTAGAAAGTAATCCTGTAGATGTAATCGCAGCATTATTAAGACATGTATATGATGATGAATTCGATAAGGAAACTTATAGAAAAATCAGAAATAACATGAGATCAAATGATAGAAATGACAGAAGAGATAGAAACGATAGAGATGGTAGAAGAGATAGAAATGATAGAGGCGGAAGACAAACTTTAGATAACCAAACTAGATTATTTATCGGAATGGGTAAAAAAGATAACTTAGATGCCAGAAAATTATTAGCTATCGTCAACAAAGAAGCTAAAGTTCCAGGAAGAAAGATCAAAGATATCAAAATTATGAATGAATTTTCATTTATGACGGTTCCGTTTTCTGAAGCAGAGGATATTATCCATGCATTAAACGCTACTAGAAAAGGTGGAAGACCATTAGTAGAAAAAGCTAAAAACTAATATTTTTTAGGGAAGGAATTAATACCTTCCCTTTTTTAATGTTTTATTTTCTAAGGATATAGTATATAATGTAAGGGGTGTCACTTTAAAAATAAGAGTAGATTAATCGTTGAGGTTAGGCTTAAAAAATGAGAGGGAGTTGAAAAAATGAAAACGATAAAAATATTTATATTTAGTATAGTGATAATATTTTTTTTGGGAATGGGGACATATTATTATGAAATCCATATGAGAAAATCAGAAATAAAAAAAGAAGTTGAATTTAAAAAAGGAGAAAGTGTAGGAGACTTTTTAAATAAAGTAGGGATAGAGCAAAATATTTTTTTAAAGGTATATTTCAGAGTATCGGGGATCTCCAGTGAGATAAAAGCCGGACATTATAAGCTAGACAGAGAATATACAATATCAGAGTTTTTTAAAGTCTTAAAAGAAGGGCGTTCTGAGATGGTAAGAATAACTATCCCAGAAGGGTTTACAGTGGAACAGATAAAAAAACTCCTAATATCTAATGAGATGATCAGTGAATCGGAATTCCAAAATATTTTAAAGGATATTAAATTTCCATATCCTACTCCCAACAATAATTTTGAAGGTTATTTTTTCCCTGAAACATATTATTTTGCCATAGGGTCAGATCCCAAGGTGATAATAGAGACCATGTTAGGAGAGTTTTTAAGGAAGTTTCCAGTAGAAAATTATGGTAAGAGTGAAAAAGATAAACAGGATTTTTATGAAAAATTGATATTAGCCTCAATTATAGAGAGGGAAGCTGTATTAGATGTAGAAAAGCCTCTCATTGCATCGGTATTTTATAATAGGATAAAGAAAGGTATGAGGCTAGAGTCGGATGCCACGGTAAACTATATATTCGGATATGAAAAGAGGAGGATCTACTATAAAGATCTGAAGATAGAATCTCCATATAATACCTATCGAAATCACGGGTTGCCTCCAGCTCCTATTGGAAACCCTGGAAGTGTGGCTATAGAAGCCAGTTTAAACCCTGCCAGTACAGGATATTATTTTTTTGTAGCGACCTATGATGGGACAAACAGTCATCATTTTACAAAGACATATAGGGAACATATAAACTATCAAAAACAGAATAAGAATAAACCAAAATAAAAAAGAGGTAAATAAATATGAAAAACATAACACTTTTAGGTATAAACAGTAAGTTTGTCCATACAAATTTAGCTATCAGATATATAAAAAAAATGATAGAACAAGTAGATGGATACAGTCTTACAATGGTAGAGAGCAGTATCAATAATCAACTGCCGAATATTATAAGGGAAGTAATAGAGTCAAAACCAGAAATATTATTGGTATCTACATACATTTGGAACAAAGAATTTGTATTCAAAACAATAGTGGAATTAAAGAAGATAAATCCTAATCTAAAGATCTATTTAGGAGGGCCGGAAGTTTCATATAATGCTGTAGAGGTTATGGAAACGTATAAAGAGGTAGATGGAATAATAGAAGGGGAGGGGGAACAAATAATAACTAACCTCCTAAAAAAAGATGAAAAAGATGTTTTAGGACTCTATTATAGAAGCAAAGAAAATAAAGATGATATAAAGTTTAACGGGCATGAATCCCCTATAGAGAACTTAGATATAATACCATTTCCATATGAAAATTGGGAATTGCTGGAAAATAAAGGCAAGATATTTTACTATGAATCTACTAGGGGCTGCCCATTTAGATGTTCATATTGTATGTCTTCTATAGAAAAAAGTGTTAGAAGTTTCAGCTTGCCCAGGGTAAAAAGAGATCTTATGACATTTTTAGATGCAGGGGTTAATTTGGTAAAATTTGTAGACAGGACTTTTAACTTAAAAAAAGATCATTATATGGAAGTATGGAAATTTTTAATAGAAAATTACAGACCAAATACGACATTTCATTTTGAAATAAGTGCAGATTTATTTGATGATGAAGTTATAGAATTTTTGACCACAGTACCAAAAGACCTGTTTCAATTTGAGATAGGGGTACAGACAATCAATGAGAATACTATGAAGTTGATCAGACGTAAAAATGATTTAGAAAAATTATCGAAAAATGTGCTGGCTATAAAGGATAACATCCATCTCCATCTTGATCTTATAGCAGGATTGCCAAAGGAAGATTTTGAAACTTTTAAGAACTCATTTAACTATGTCTATGACTTAAAACCTGAGATGATTCAATTGGGGTTTTTAAAGATTTTGAGAGGGACTGAGATATCTGGACAGATAGAGGAATTTGATTATAAATATATGGGATTTCCACCCTATGAAGTTATATCCAATGACGATATAACCTATGAAGAACTCCTAAAATTAAAGGATGTAGAGGAAGTTTTAGACTTTTATTATAATTCAGGTGATTTTATAAAGAGTGTGGATTATCTAATAAATAATTTTTATAGTTCACCATTTGAATTTTATTTGGATCTGGCTGACTTCTATGAGGAGAAAGGCCACTTTAAGGTATCCCATAAAAAATTAGCTATCTTTAACTTTTTAGTGGATTTCTACAATGAAAAAAAGTTTGGACAAGGTGATAATGATGAAAAAATCAGGTTTATACAATATCTAAAATTTGATTATATCAACTTGGGGAAACCGGGAAAATATCCAGAGTGGTTCACTTCTTCTAAGGATAAAGATCTTTACCATGAACTGGTAGAAAAACTGGTGGAGGAATCAAAATTTAAAAATAACAGACAGGGATTTAAAAATACAGAGATGGAGGAGTTTGATATAGACATCTTCACAGGTGAAAGAAAACAAACAAAGCTGTTATTCATATATGAAGGAAAAGAAACTAAAATACAGGAGTGTTAGGATGAAATTACTCTATATGTTTTTATTTATTGGACTGACAATCTATGGGGGAGAATATGTACAGGATGATCTGATTGTAGGAATTAATCGTTTTAAAGGGAAAAAAATATATGTGAGCTCAGAGAACGGGAGTGCCATTATAGAGATAAAATCAGATGAATATTATACCTATGAGATAAAATCTGGTAGTATTCAGACTATATCAATCAGTGGAGATATGATAAAATTTAAAGACAAAAGATCACCGAAGATCTATCTGCATAAGGGAACCCCTGAAACGACTATAAAGATCAGTCTGGATGGGAAAAAATTCAGCAGATACAGGGGTGATTTTGAATTTATTCCCTATAAAAATAATGTACTGCCATTAAACAGTGTCCAATCAGAGGATTATATATATTCGGTAGTTCCATCGGAGATAGGGCACTATTTTCCAGAGGAAGCTATAAAAGCCCAGAGTCTGGCAGCCAGGTCTTATTTATATTATGGGTTAAGATATTCAAAATATGATAAATTTGACCTGTTTGATAATGTAAATTCCCAGATGTACCTGGGGATGGATAGGGAAAATCAGAAGATAAATTCATCTATAGATACTACCCGTGGAAAGGTTATATTATACGGTGGAAAACCGATAAATGCTCTTTACTATTCCACCAGTGGTGGAATAACTGCTAACAATGAAGATGTATGGGGGGGAAATTCAACTCCGTACCTCCGATCGGTCAATGACAGGGGAAATGAAAATAAATCCCCTAGACTGAAATGGGAAGTAAAGATCTCTAAAAATGAAATTTCTAAAAGATTCGGATTTAAGGTGAAGGGGCTTAAAGTCTTAGAGGTAAAAAGTAACAGGGTCAACAAGATCAAAGTATACGGAAATAAAAATCAGACTATAACAGGAGATAAATTTAGGAGTATAGTTGGATATGGTAAGGTATACAGCACCCAATTCAGAGTAAGATCCAGCGGTAACTACTTTGTATTCACTGGAAAGGGATCAGGGCATGGAGTCGGAATGAGTCAATACGGTGCCTATGGTTTATCCCAAAAAGGGAAAAACTACCAGGAGATACTCAAACACTATTATAAAGGTGTAGAAATAAAGGAATATAAGAGGACAAATTAAAAAATATCCGTGTTGGATTGAGTAAAAAAAGGAAGTGTATTATGGATTTAAAAAAATTTGAAAGATTGAATGAAGAGAAAAAACTGATAGAATATGGAGATAGAATAGTTATAGCCATGTCTGGGGGACCAGATTCAGTATTTTTATACAACCTCCTAAAGAAAGTAAAAGTTAGGATGGATCTTAAAATATACTTTACCCATATAAATCACGGTCTCAGAGGGAAAGATAGCGACGGAGATGAAAAATTTGTTATAAGTTTAGGAGAGTCAGAAAATATACCTACCTATACAAAAAAAGTCGATATTAAAGAATATGCTAAGCTTCACGGCTTATCCGAAGAGGAAGCTGGACGGGAAGTAAGGTATGGATTTTTTAGAGAGATAAAGGATCAAGTGGGGGCTACCAAGGTTGCGCTAGCCCACAATGAAGATGATGTGGTGGAGACCTTTATGTTTCGTCTTATCCGGGGGACATCTTTCAAGGGGTTAGAGGGAATCCCCGTTATGAGGGAATTCTTTATCCGGCCTATTTTAAGTTATAGAAAGGAAGAGGTCTTAAAATATTTAGATGAAAATGGGATAGATTATTGTATAGATAAGACGAATTTTGAGGAGATCTATACAAGAAATAAGATTAGGTTAAACTTAATTCCATCCATAGAAAAAGAATATAATATTAATTTTAAAGAAAAAATAATAAATTTAATTTCAGATATAGGTGAGTTTAATGGTATTATTAATAGTAACTTGAAAAAGTACACAAAAAATGATATTTTAGATGTAAGGGAACTAAAAAAAGAGGAAAAGTTTATTCAACGAACCATTATCTCAGAATATTTACAAAAATTTGATATATCTGTAAATAGAAATAAAATCCTTGAAATACAAAAACTTATTTATTCTGATGGGAGCAAGGAAATATATGGAAATTGCAGATACCGTATCAAGAAAACATACGATATTTTAGAGGTAGTGGAAGTAGAAAAAGTAAAATTTAATGATCAATTAATTGTAAAATTAACTGTTCCAGGGAGTGTTCTTTGGAATAATTATAAGATAAGTGCTCAATTAATTAATGAGGATCAGAAATCCAAAGAAGGAAAAAATGAATTTTATTGTAAACTAAGAAAGGATGATGTTTTAACAGTTCGTTCAAGAAAAAATGGGGATAAATTTTACCCCGTTGGGATGAGTGGAAGGAAAAAACTAAAAGATTTATTTATCAACTTGAAAATCCCAAAGGAGGAGAGAGATTCTATTCCAATTATTACTAATTTAGATGAAATTCTATGGATAGGGGGAATTAGAGGGGATAGGCGTTTTGAAGATTTAAAAAAGGAAACTGTAAAACTGAAAATTGAAAAAATTGAGGAGGTAGACTTCAGTGGAAAACAACAACAATAATGATTTAAAAGATGAAAAAAAGAAGGAAAATGGAGAAGATAAAAACACTGAGTACAACGAATTAGAAGAGAGAAAAAATGAGCTTAAAGACAGGTTAAAATATGGAATGAGAAAAAAGAAAAAAAGAAAAAGTAATAATGAAAATGGAGATAAAGAACCAAAAAAAGAACCTAAAAAGAAATTTAACTTTAAGACAGTAGTAATGTTATTATTTGTTGTTACAATAATTATGTCATTGCCGTCAATGATGGACAGTGCTAAAACAAAAGATCAAAAAGTAATTAGTTATACAGAATTTTTGAAAAAAGCTAACAATGGGGAATTTAAGGTAGTTCAAGAAAAAGAAGGCTATGTAATCGGAAAACAGCAATTAGAAGATACATCAGCTTTTAGAGCCAGAATGATATCTAACAGAGTTTCACAAGATGATAATCTTATGAAAGCTTTGACTCAGACAAGTGTTGAGATAAAGTCTGAAGATCCGGCTAAAACACCACTTATTGTCCAAATACTTATCTCATGGTTCCCAATGCTATTATTAGTTGGAATCTGGATATTCATGATGAATAAGATGAAGGGCGGAGGAAGCAGTGGTCCTAGTGTATTTAATATGGGTAAATCTAGAGCTAAAGACAACGGTGAAAATATATCCAATGTTAAATTTGATGATGTAGCAGGGATTGAGGAAGCTAAGCAGGAGTTAGTTGAAGTTGTAGATTTCTTGAAAGAACCTGAAAAATATAAAAAAATAGGAGCCAGCATACCTAAAGGTGTCCTGTTATTAGGGTCACCTGGAACAGGTAAAACTCTATTGGCAAAAGCAGTAGCTGGGGAAGCCGCAGTGCCGTTTTTTACTATATCTGGTTCTGAGTTTGTAGAGATGTTCGTAGGAGTAGGTGCTTCTAGAGTAAGAGACTTATTCAATAAAGCTAGAAAAGCAGCACCTTGTATCGTATTTATCGACGAGATAGATGCAGTAGGTAGAAAGAGAGGGTCTGGTCAAGGTGGAGGAAACGATGAAAGGGAACAAACTTTAAATCAACTTCTAGTAGAGATGGATGGTTTCAGTACTGAGGAAACTATAATAGTAATTGCTGCAACTAATAGACCAGAGATCTTAGATAAAGCTCTTATGAGACCGGGAAGATTTGATAGACAGGTTGTTGTAGATAAACCTGATATCAAGGGAAGAGAAGCTATATTACATGTACATATTAAAGGGAAAAAAATAGGAAAAGATGTAGATTTACATACATTAGCTAAAAAAACTCCTGGATTTGTAGGAGCAGACCTTGCTAACTTGTTAAATGAAGCGGCTATATTAGCAGCTAGACAGCATAGAGATATCATCATGATGGAAGATTTAGAGGAAGCATCTGAAAAAGTATCTATTGGTCCTGCTAGAAAATCAAGGGTAACGGTAGAAAAGGAAAAGCATATAGTTGCATATCATGAAGTTGGACATGCAATGATTCAAACTTTTTATAAAGATATAGTAGATCCTGTTCATAAGGTAACTATAGTACCTCGGGGAATGGCAGCTCTTGGTTATACAATGAGTTTACCGACAGAGGATAGATATTTGAGAAGTAAAAAAGAATATCTGGCTGATATAAGAGGATTATTAGGTGGTAGAGCAGCTGAAGAGGTAGTCTTTGGAGATATTACAACTGGAGCTAGTAATGATATAGAAAGAGCTACAGGGATAGCCCATGCTATGGTAACTAAATTAGGGATGTCTGATAGATTTGGACCTATCTTATTAGATGCTACTAAAGAGGGGGATATGTTCCAAAATAAGATCTACGGAGAAGAAACAGCTAAGTCAATAGATGAAGAGATCAGAAAGATGATCAATGATGCCTATGATGAGGTTAAAACTACTTTGAGAGATAATTATGATCTTTTAGATAAGATATCTAAGTCGTTATTGGAAAGAGAGACAATAACCGGAGAAGAACTTAATATTCTTATGGATGGAGGAGAATTAGAACCATTAAAACCATTAGAAGATGTAGTCGCTAAAGGGATAGATGAACTGAAAGAAGAGTTAACTAACAAAGAAGAAGAAAAAATAACTTCTGATTCAGATAACTCTCCTTTAGAAATTGATAAAAATCAAACTGAAACTGAAATCGAAGGTGAAGTGGAAGAGAAAAAAATAGATACAGATATAGAAGAAGAGAAATAATATAAAAGGGTTACCTCAAAAAGGGTAGCCCTTTTTCTAAGAAAATAAAAATAGGAGGAAAAAAATGAAGGAAAAAAGTTATGAAATTTCTAAAATAGCTATAAAGATGGTGTTGACAACTAGGGAAGAGGAGAAAAAATTAAAGGAAGAATACAAAAAAGATGGAATATTAACAGCAGCTGTAAATATAGGAGGGAAGATGCCGGATATGACCATTAAAATAATAGAAAACTCCATAGTAGCTGCAATAAAAAATGGATTGGTAGACGACAATAGAAGTCATAATGGAATCATAGTAGGAGCTGTAAGAGATGCGTTAAATCAAGTGAGTAGTAAAACAAACGGCTTTAATGTAGGAGGGAAGATCTCATTGGTTAAAATAGATGAGGATATTTCTGTAGCAGTACTACTAAATATTGGGATATTACACCTAAATGAAGTAGCTATTGCCACGGCACATAGAATAATAAATTCATAGGATAAAAGAGAAGAGATATGGATTCATAATGTTTATACTCTGTGATGAATATCCTACGACACAAGGGGGAGATTATGAGGCTTAAAATTATTATTATTTTATTTGGCTTGATCTTTTTAATAGGATATTCAGAGGAGATGGGAGATCGCAAAGTAAAAATATTGGAACAGAAGATATCGGGTAAGGAAACAGAATTAGAAGAATTAAAAATTTTGTACTCTGAGCTCTTAGAAAAAAATGAAAAAATGGAAAATTCTCCTAAAATTGGTTTGGTTCTCAGTGGAGGAGGAGCCAAGGGGGTGGCTCATGTAGGGGTCTTAAAGATGTTAGAAGAGTATAATATCCATATAGATTATATAACCGGAACAAGCTTTGGGAGTATTGTAGGAGCTCTCTATGCAGTAGGTTATACAGCAGATGAGATAGAAACTATTATATTTAACATAGACTGGGATTCTTTTAAAAATGATAAGCAGGCTAGGAAGCATACTTCTTTGAAATCTAAAACTAAAAAAGAAAAATATATATTTAATTTGGAGATGGATGAAAATTATAATTTGAAACTTCCAAAGGGAGTATTGACTGGAGAGGCCTTTTATTTAGAGCTAAAATCACTCTTTATGAGGGTTGAAGGTGTAGGTAATTTTGATGACCTGAAGATTCCATTTAGGGCAGTCTCTACAAATATTAATACTGGAGGGAGATATGTTGTTGGAGAAGGTGATTTAGCTAAAGCTGTTTTCATGAGTATGGCTATACCAACGATCTTAGATCCGGTAGAGGATAATGGAGAATACTATGTTGATGGAGGATTGGTTGAAAATTTACCCGTGAGAGAAGTAATTGAAATGGGAGCAGACATTGTGATTGCTGTAGATATAAGTGCAGATTCCAATATGATTGAAGATAATTCAAATATTTTTGAGGTCTTGGAGAAGATGACAACTTATAAAAGTGAGACACAATTTGAAAAAGCTAAAGAATTAGCGGATATATTGATTGTACCAGATGTGAAAGATCACTCTATAGCTGATTTTACAGGCCTAGAAAAACTTGTGAAAAAAGGAGAGGATGAGACAAAACAACACAGGGAAGAATTGGTCAAATTGAGCAGCAATGAAGAAAAAAGTAAACAAAATTTAAAGAATATTGATGATAAAGAAATAAAGGTAAAGATAGATGAGGTAATACTTATAGGGAATAAAAGTTTGACTTTAGATAAAGTTTTGGGAATCTCAGGAAAGAGAGTTCCGGGAGAATATACTGTTGGAGAGATGACCCTGTGGATGGATAAACTAAAGGCAGTCGATATAATAAATAGGTTTTTTTATGTGATAGAGGATAATAAATTAATAATAAATGTGAAAGAAAATGAAGGTAGGCATCTGAGGTTAGGGCTTAACTACAGCCATGATTTTGGAGCAGCATTGAGGATAGCTACTGATATTCAAAATTATGGTTTATTTGACAATGAGTCTATGATTATGGCTGAGATATCAAAATATCCTAAAGTAGAGTTTGAAAATATTACAAACTATAGATTTAAGGAGTCCCAGTATTTAGGAATAATAAATTTAGGTTTAATCACCGATCCGTTGTTTATATATGATAAAAATGATAAAATCTCAGATTATAATAACTATAAACTTTATATAAGCGGCGGTTTAGGAACTGCTTTATTTAACTCCTATCTATTAGCTACTAAATTTTACTATATAGGAGTTAAAAATGAATATACCAGCGGTAGTAAGGATTTTATTTCTAGTTCATCGTGGGAATATGTAAAAAATAGAACATTTATAACTACAGATACAAGGGACAACACTTATTTTTCAAATGGTGGCGCAAATAACCGTATGGAATTATTCTCTGGAGGAGATATTAAAGGTGTTGGAGATGTAGAATTTTATGGAGGATTGTATGATCTGCATAAATATATACCCATAAATGAAAAGTTTAATATAGAGTTAGCTGTCTCAGGTGGAAAGATGAATGGGGGGAACATACCGGAAAATGAGTATTTTAAAATAGGTGGATTAAGAAACCACGAAGATACAAATCAGTTCTCTTTTTATGGGATGAATGCCATGAGAAAACATGTAGATGAATTTTATATGGGTGGAATTAATCTGAGGTATAAGATCAATAGAACTATATATATCAATGTAAAATATAATGTTGTTACATATAGTAACCCTAAATTTTCATTGAAAGGTGAAGAGGGGAACCTGGGAGAAGACTTTAAGCGGGGAGCAGGGGTTGGCCTGGGACTAGATACTATAGTTGGACCCTTAGAATTTGTAGCATCAAATGATGTGGATTCAGATGGGATGCTATTTTCGCTGTTTCTAGGCTATGAATTTTAAAATGCTAAGAGGCTAAAGACATGGAAATTGACTTATCTTTGAATTCATGATAAAATAACTAAAGTTTTTTATATCTAAAATGTAGAATAAAGTATTAGAGTATTAGAGTAGGAATTAGATATAAAAGTATAAAATTAGGAGTGTGGTATTAGTGAAGGAAATAAAAGAAGTTCAATTAGAACAGAAATACGGGCTGTCAGTAGCAACAGCAATGGTAATTGGAATAGTAGTTGGAATAGGAATATTTTTTAAGGCAGAAGCTATATTAAAAGCGGCAAGTTTAAATCCGACAGTGGCTATATTAGCATGGATATTAGGTGGAACTATTACTGTCTTAGCAGGGTTGACAGCAGCAGAATTAGGAGCAGCTATCCCTGAGACTGGTGGATTAGTAGCTTATATTAGAAGAATTTATGGAGACTTTGCCGGATTTATGACTGGATGGATGCATGTGGTTTTATATCTGCCGGGATTAGTAGCAGTATTAGCATACTATACCGGGTTCTTTGCGACTATATTTTTAGGAATAGAGAGTACTCCTATAAATGTAGCTATGATATCTATTCCTGCGTTTTTATCGGTTTTTCTTATAAATCTATTTATGGCTAAATCTGGTGGTAGATTGCAGACTTTGATAACAGCAATTAAAATAATTCCATTGGCAGGATTACTCATCTTCGGTTTATTAAATGGATCAAACCCAACACCATTTAGTGTGGCACCAGGAGTAGATTCACCATTTAGTATAAGTTTGGTGTTAGCAGCATTGGTACCTGTAATGTTTGCTTATGATGGGTGGATGTTAGCCTGTAGTATAGGTGGAGAAGTAAAAAATCCAACGAAAAACTTACCTAAGGCAATTATTTTTGGATTAGGTCTGATTATAGTTTTATACGTGGGATTAAATATTGCTTTACTTAAGACTTTACCGGCTAATTTATTAGCAGAACAAGGGACAGTAGGAGCAGCTAATCTTCTATTTGGACCAATTGCAACTAAAGCTATCTTTGGTGGTATAGTTATATCTGCATATGGAACATTAAATGGGTTAACTCTAGCAGCTATAAGATTCCCTTATACCTTAGCTATTGAGGGACATTTCCCCATGAAAAATCATTTTTCAGAAGTAAGTACAAGATTTAACACACCATTGAAATCTGGGTTTTTAATATTTGTAATCAGTGGTTTATACCTTTTAGCACCATTTGTAATAGGGATGAGTATTGACATATTTGCTGATATTCCAGTAGCTATTATATGGGCTTTTTATTCAGTGTTATTTATAGGATTGATTATATTAAGAAAGAGAGAACCTAACTTAGCGAGACCATATAAAGTTCCGTTATACCCAATTATACCGGTATTAGCTGCAATTGGTGGACTAGGGATCACAATAAGTGCAACAGTAAACCAGCCGTATTATATGTTATATTCTATAATTATAGTTTTGTCTGGAATTCCATTTTATAGGAAAAAATAGTAAAAAAAAAGCTCCTAATCTTAGATTAGGAGCTTTTAAAATTTACGTTTTTTATATAGCATCATATATTTCTATTTAATTTCCAAGGGAAGAGAAGCAATAAATTGGCAACTTAAAAAAAGAGGCTCAAAGAGCCTCTTCTATATTTTTTATAATTTACCTAGTGCTAATAAACCAGCTTTTGTAATAAAGTTATGTGGTTGGTTAAAGTGTGGTAGGAAAAATGTATCTGTAAGTGCTAACTTATCAATAGTATATTTTTCCTGGATAGCTAAGCTGAAGAAATGTAGTGCTAATGTGATATCTGAAGTAGATGCCATTTGTGCTCCTATAATTCTCTTTGTTTCTTTTTCCCAGACTACTTTTACTGTGATCTCATCATTTTCAGGCATGAAAGAAGCTTTGATTAAATCTGTGTGTTCAACTGTTTCAACATCCATTCCTAAACTTTTTGCTACAGATTCAGTTAATCCAGTAGAGCATAGTGTCAACCCAAATATATGGATTGCGTTTGATCCCTGTACTCCCTGCATCTCAAGTGGTGTACCGCAAGCATTGTGCCCTGCAACGATCCCTGTTCTTACAGCATTTGTTGCAAGAGCAATGTTTTCAAATTGTTCAGATGCATTGTTGTATACAGTAGAACAGTCTCCTATAGCGTAGACATCTTTAATATTTGTCTCCATCCTGTTGTTAGTAAGGATAGCTCCTCTAGGGCTTAATTCGATCCCTGTATCTGCTAAAGCTCCAGTATTAGGCTTGAATCCAATTGACATAAGAACCAGGTCAGTATCATACTCCCCCTTAGTTGTGATAACTTTACTTACTTTTCCATCACCTTTAAATTCAGTAACAGTTTCTCCTAATTTCATAATGATCCCATTTTTTTCCAAGTTAGATCTCATCATCTCTTGGAAATTAGAATCATAATATCTATTTAATACATCCATATCATTGATTAAAGTAACTTCCTTTCCATTTTCTTTGAAAGCTTCTACCAATTCAATTCCGATATATCCAGCTCCTACAACGGTAACTTTTTTAATAGATGGATCTTTTATTTTTTCAATAGCTCCTTGTGCATTTTGGAAGATTTTAGCATATATAATATTTTCTAAATCATGTCCCGGTAAAGGAGGTAAGATAGGCCATGATCCGATTGCAAAGATAAGTTTATCATAAGTTTCAGTTTTCATCTCTCCACTTTCCAGGTCCTCTATCTCTATAGTTTTTTTATCAAAATCTACATTTTTAAAATCATGTTTCATGTGAACTTCTGCTCCAGCTTCGCATAGTGATTCAGGAGTAGCGTAGAATAATCCATCTCCAGAATCAATTACTCCACCAATCCATAGAGCCATTCCACATCCTAAAAATGATATATTATCATTTTTATCATATGTAACTACCTCATGGGTATCTTTATATTTATTAGCAATCTCAAGGATAGAATGAGTTCCTGCATGGTTTGTTCCAATTACTACTACTTTCTCTTTTTTCATAGTTATACTCTCCTTTTGTTTTAATTATAATTTTATATTGATTACAACATCTTATGTGATTAATATATCATTGAATATACTGCATGTCAAATTTTTTCTAAAAAAAAAGGAAAACTCATAAGTAAATTTTCTACTTGAGTCATCCTCTTTTTATTTATTTAGAAAGTTGCAGATATTTTTAATGAATAAAAGTTCATAAAATCTTAGATTTTTCTAATTGAATGGAACGTCATATTCCTTACTTTTCAACTATGAAAGCTAAAAATTTTAATTTTGTATCTCCTGTATTTTTTAATGAATGGGAGTGGTCAGATCCTGTATAAACCAGATCTCCAGCACTAACTTCTTTTGTAATACCATCATCGATAACTTGACCTTGCCCCTCTATAATATAGTAAAATTCCTCGTCATCTATATGAGAATGTTCTCCTATCATAGCTCCTACCTCAAGATCATTTGCCATAACTATCTTTACCTTATTAGTTATTTCATCTCCTACAAGATATTGCATTCCGTGGATGAGACCATTCCCGCCACGAGGTTTTTCACTGGTTACTTTCTTTGTTTCACATTCTTTGATTATCATATTCAGCCCCCTTATACTTATTGTAAAATTTAAACTTGAATTTATCTATATAATCGATGTTCTCTTATATATGCCTCTACTTCTGGGACTATATATTTATCTAATGGTTCGTTGTTTTTTATTTTTTCCCTGATTACAGTAGAACTGAGATCAAATAGTGGTGCTTCAATGGTCAGAAGGCCATTGGTAGTAGACTGATAGCCCTTTCTTTTGAAAAAAACAAATTTACAGAGATCAATCATCTCATTATAATTTTTCCAGCTGGTTAGATACTCTGCTGAATCTTCCCCTATGATTTCATAGATAAGGCTGTCAGGATGGATCTCTACGATTTTGAGGAGGGTATCATAGGTATAGGATACCTTTTCAGATTTGATCTCATAATCGCAGGGATAGAGCTTTTTGTTCTTTGAGCAGGCTAATTTTATCATGGCCATTCTGTCATGACCACTGACAAATTCCTTGTTACATCTATGAGATGGAGTTCCTACAGGTACGATATATAATCTATCCAAATTAAGTTCTTTAATAGCCAGGTCTGCCATCTCTATGTGTCCCCTATGGATAGGGTTGAAACTTCCCCCGAAAATCCCTATTTTTTCTATAATTTTATTATTATCCATATATTAACATCCTTTTTTTATCTTCTCTTTGTATCTATAATCTGTGTAATTTGTGACTAAGTTTTTTATTATCTAGGAAATTATAAATTTCATGAATTGTATTTATTTGGAACGTCACGTTGCTATTATTTTAATTTTTCCTTTAAGATCTCTGTATAGATATCTTCTTTTTTATATGTAAATTCATTTAGGATCATTCCATAACTAGAGATCTCTAAAGAACCCATAACTTTAGATGCTGCGATTACTTCTACCTTAGATGTAGGAGTAAAACTGGTAGTTCTTACCCTCTCAAAATCCCTAAATTCAGATCTTTTTTGCAGGATATATGAGATCCCCACATAAAATACTTCATCTGAAAAATCACTGTCCTTCATCAGCTGGTATAAACTCCAAGCCATAGTTGATTTTTCACTCTCGATATCCTCTAATAAAATATAGTCAAACAGCATCTTAAAAAATAATTGTTTATCTCTTAAAAACAGCTCTTTTCCATATTTAAGACCAAATATCCTATCTCCACTTGCCATAATTTTATTGAAATTATTAGTTAAAGTATCCATAGAATATTTAGATAATCTTTCTATCTTTTTTATCTTTTCCCTTTGAGTCAGATCGACCATTTTTTCTAAAAGAGTCTCTATGATCTCTTTATAGTTATCATTATTTATAGTTGTTATAAGTGGGAGAGCATGATTCATTGGCTTTTTTTTAATAGTTCCACCACAATCGATAGTAAAATATGATCTTTTTCCTAACCCTTCTGCAATAGCTTCAATTAATTTTAATTTTCCACCTGTAAGATAAATTTCACAAAATTTATCTATATTTTTTTCTCTTATATCGTCTATTTGAAACATTTTTCCTCCTACTTTTGAAACAGATTATCTTCTAACATAGTTAATTCTACTTTCAGTACATACGTTCTAGGCATATGAAAATTTTGCGGAAGTTTTACAATATCTTTTTCTGTAGTTATTATAAAGTCTGCTCCCATCTCATCTGCTCTTTTCATTATCTTTTTAAAGTCTCTTTCTTTAAAGTTGTGGTGATCTAAAAAATCCATCCTGTCAGTTGCAGAAGGCATAAGAGAGATCACTGTTTTTTCAAAGTTTAGAGGGTTGGCTAATCCGCTGAATAATAATACCTTTTTTTTGTTTACCCAGAAAAGTGGTTTTCTGTCTCCCTTAAGGTCCTTTAAAGAAACTACTCCATATTTGGCTACTGAGATATTTTTCTTGTATTTAGACAGGTATTTCTTAATCTTTTTTATCTCTCTATCATCTACAAGATCAGCTTTAGTAATGATAAATTCATTTGCTCTTTTAAGTTGTTTTAAATCTTCCCTAAGTGTCCCCAGCGGCAGGAGTCTTCCGCCGCCAAATGGGTTGGTAGCATCTATTAAAACAATGTTGCAGTCTCTTTCTAGTTTCCTATGCTGATAACCATCATCTAATACAATTGTATCTATATCAAAATGTTCTTTGGCTAACATACAGGCTGAATATCTGTCTCGGCCTACAATTATTGGAACCTTTGTATTGATAGCATGTAAAAGAGGTTCATCACCGCTTTCCTTTGTTGTTGCAAAAATGTTTTTTCCATCACTAACGATCATGGGGTCAACTTTTCTTTTTCCCTTATACCCCCTAGATACTATGGCGACTTTTTTTCCCTCATCTAAAAATTTTTGAACTAGATATTGTACAGTAGGGGTCTTTCCTGTCCCGCCTACTGTAATATTTCCAACACAAAAAATATCTATATCGTCTATTTTTTTAGACTTAAAGATTTTTTTGTCATATAATCTATTTCTAAAATTTGTTATTAAATGATATAGGTACGCTAAAAGTTCCATGTTATTCCTCTTTTCGACTATTTTTTTTGTTCATAATAATTATTTTTTAAATATATCTTTACGTAATCTGGTAATAGCACCTGCGATCTCATATTTTCTGGATTCGACCAGACTTCCGCTATTACTTTTTAATAACTTACTTAAATTATTTTTATCTATCTCTGTCTGTATTTTCTCTAACTTATCCTTAAAAGTTCCATGTCCACATTGGGAAAATACCTTTCGAATGATCTCACCGGTGAATGTTACCTGACCATTTTCAACATATTGTTCTAAGTTACGAATGTCGATACTCTCCCTGTCTATCAGGAGTTCATCTAGACCTCTGGTCTTTACCTTGCAACGGTCTGAATTAAATAACCTTTTTGTCTTCTGGGAATCCAGTTTTCTAAAGGGTATATTAAATTTTTCAGTAACTCCTCTAACATTTGAATTTTCAAATTTTTCAGAGATGAGTTTTGCCTTTTTAGTGACATCTAAAATCTTATATTCATCCAGCATAATAACTCTGTCTGCCATGGAGAAATAATCTCCTAACCCTCCAACTACAATTATAACAGAAAGATCTTCAGCCCTCATAGACTCGATTCTTTCTATAAATGGGGTGATAGGTTCCTTTTTGTGGGAGATCAATTCCTGGATCTTTCGATCTCTTACCATAAAGTTTGTAGCAGTAGTATCCTCATCGATCAGCAGAGTCGTAGCTCCTAGTTCGAGAGCCTCCATTATATTGGCAGCTTGTGATGTAGAACCACTTGCGTTTGCCGTAGTAAAATTACGGGTGTCTTTTTTATGAGGTAAATTATTTATAAAATTACTGATATCCAGCCCATCAATCCATCTGCCGTCTTCAGCCCGGATCTTTACAGTATCTCTGTCGGTAATAACACCTTCACGACCATCTCCTGTAATGTGGTTATAAACACCTTTTTCAATAGCAGTAAGCAGGGTAGACTTGCCGTGGAATCCTCCCCCGGTAATAACGGTAATTCCTTTAGGAACTCCCATCCCGGTGACGATGTCACCATTGTCCAGATGGAGGGTAACTTCTAAAGATTTAGGAGTATTAAATGGTATTCCATCTGTTAAAACCCTGTCATCGATAGAGCTTGTCCTGGCTAACTTTGAATTATTCTCGATAAAAACTATTAAATTTTCTTTTTTTATGGCACGCCTTATGGAGTCAGATTTTAAATTAGTCTTAATATGCTGCTCTAATTTTTCTAAGCCTACATTGGTAATTTTTAGTTCTTTAGAAATTTTAGGGATCTCATTAAAGATCATACCAATAGCGCCTCTGCTGGCAATCCTTCTGCCGTTAGCAGGAAGTCCACCATAAAATTTTACGATGAGGGTGTCATCAATAATTTCAACGGCTGACCTCTTTAAAATTTCTTGTTTAGGAGAGAGGATATTTAACTGGCCGCTTTTACCTGAACCGGATCTTTTCCCCAATTTTGAAATCAATTTATTTAGTTTTCTCAAGATATAGTCCTCAAAAGCAACTTTTTTGCTGGGATTATCATAATAATCCTTTGAATAATCATATTTTAAGAGGTTTATCTCTACAGAAAAAAGTGATGGAGAAGCAAATGGATCTCCCTGAACTCTCAAGATCTCTAAGGTATAATCTAAAAAATTATACCTTCCCCTAATCTCTTTATAGCCTCCATAACTTTTTCCGTCTAACCTATTCAGTGCTTCTTTTAATTTTTTCATTCTACCTCTCTTTTATACACTTACCGATATTATCTTGGATTCTCCTAATTCTTTATTCATAGTAACACCATAGAGAGTATCAGAACGTCTCATAGTTTCCTTATTATGTGTAATTAAAATAAACTGAGATCTGTCGGTAAACTCCTTTAACTTACTAATAAGTTTTTTTATGTTAGTTTCGTCTAGTGCTGCTTCAATCTCATCAAAGAAAGTAAATGGGCTTGGTTTATACATAAATAGTGCCATAATAAAGGCAATAGCCACCATTGATTTTTCTCCCCCTGAGAGTAAAGTTATAGACTGGGATTTTTTGTTCTTAAATTTTACCATTAAGTCAATGCCACTTTCAAGAATATTTTCATTATCAACCAGCTGTAATCTACCGATGGAATTATTTAAGACCTCTTTACACATATATTCGAAGTTTTTATCGATTTCCTTATATGCAGTAAAAAACTTAGTCTCAATAATTTTTTCAATATCTTCAACTAATTTTAAAAGGGCTTTTTTACTGACGATAAGGTCATCTCTTTGTGCTGTTATAAACTCATGTTTTTTTGTCAGTTCTGTAAATTCTTCGATAGCTAAGAGATTTACTAAACCTAACCCTTTGAGCCTTGCCTCTAAACGATAGAGGATCTCCTTGGATTCTGCAACAGTTGATTCTAAAGGGACCTCTTTTATATCTACTAGACCAGCCAGCTTTTCCTCTATTTGAGTAACCCAGTTTATAGTTTTTTCCAGTTTTTCAATGAGAATTTTTATCTTGTTCTCACCTAATATAAGGTCTTTTTCAATGTTTTTAACTGCTAAGATTTCTTTTTTTTCCATGGCTTCAAGCTCTTCTTGGAGTTTCTTCTTCTCTTTAATTTCTAAAAATTCTTTTTCGTATCTTATATTTTCATTATGGAATTCATTTTGGATATTATTTAATCTCTCATTTAATTTGATTACATCTGAGTTAAGTTTTTCAATTTCCAATCCAGTTTTTTTATTTTCAGTCTGGAACTCTTGGAGGAATCCTTTATTTCTTTGGATCTCCCTTTCTAGCTGCTTGACTTGCTCCTTTTTATTTAAATAATTTATCTTTATATTAGAATAAGATTTATTAACTAATTCTATTTCTGTTTTAAGAGATATTAATTTTTTATTGTTATCTGCCAAACGATCTTTAGATTTTTTTAGAAACGCCTCAACATCAAATCTTTGGGTAGTAGCATTTTTAAGTTGTTTATTGTATTCATTTATGTAATTTGTTTCTTCAACTTTTTCCATCTCTATAACCTTCAATTTTTTTGTTTCTTTTCTATGAGTGTCTGTAAGATCTGTATGATTTCTTAAAATTTCCCGGTAGGAGTCTTCCTTTGCAACTCTAAGATCATCGATGTTTTCCAATTTTTTCTCATATTCATCCATTTGTTTAGAGTGTGTATCATATGAATTATCTAGTTCTTTATGTTTTTTATCCAATTCACCGACTATTTTATCTAATTTCTTTATTTCTTTTTTTCTTTCAAAGATAATTGAACTGGCAGATTTTATATGCTGTCCACCGGTGATACGACCTCTACCTGAGATAAGCTCTCCTCCTAGAGTGACGATATTTCCGCGGTGGAGGTTTTCCTTGGATATTTTTAGAGCTACATCTGTAGATTTAACTACCAAAAGGTTTCCTAATACAAATTCTACAGGTTTATCATAAATTGAATCGTAACCGACTAGCTCGCTGGCATAACCTAGAACGCCATCCTGTGATATTGTCTTTTTAGAATTATTTAATTTTATGCTGTCAAAGGCTAAGAATGAAGCTCTACCACCATTTGATTGTTTTAGGTAGGAGATACATTTTTTAGCTATCCCGCTGTCTTTTACGACAATATCTTGTAACGATCCACCAACAGATGATTCTATAGCTGTTTCAAGGTGTTCCGGGATATCAATAAGACTTATAAAAGCTCCGTCTACACCATCAATATTGGCATTTAAAACAGCTTTTACACCTTTAAAAAATCCTTCATTATTAGCTTCTAATTTTTTTAGATTTTCTAATTTTGCACCTTGTCTGCTGAGGTTGTAAGCCACTTCTTTCCTCTCGTCGTAAATTATATTCATCTTTTGACTGAGGGTGTCTATTTGTTTTTCAGCATCTTCAATAGTATCATCAATCTTCTTTATCTCTGTTTGAATATTTTTCTGTTTACTTTCTAGTAGGTTCAATTCAGTGGTTAATTTTTCAATTTTTTTATTATATTCCGCAGCTTCTTCATCTAATCCACGAATCTTATTGGCACTGCTCTTAGTTCTTTTTTCAGAGTTTTCTATTTCAGCGATCAATTTTAGTCTGCCTACTTCAGAATCCATAACGTGTTCTTTTTGTACCCCAATCTCTATCTCTAGATCTCTTTGAAGAAGTTCAAAATCACCTATTTGTTTTTCATACTTTAGGTTATCCCCTTCCAGGTTTTTTAATTCTTCTAAAACAACATCTTTTTTAGAGTTTAATCTGTCCAGTTCATTAGTTTGATCCTTTAGTTTACCCTCTAAATTTTTTAAATTTTCTTTTTTACTACAGATCTCACGATTGAACCCTTTGATCCTTTCTCCGTATAAAACTTTATCATTGACTAATTTATCCACATCTTTTTTTAAATTAATATTTTTGTCGGTCAATGTATTGATCTCATCGCTGAGAAGATTTCTTTTGTTGTTTACTTCTTCCAAAGTAGCTTCTTTTTCTGTGAATTGTTTTTCGAGTTCTTTTAAGGCATGGCTTGAGTTGTGTTTCTGTTTAGATAGATCATCTAGAATTTTTTGATTGGTTTGATACTCTTCCAGATAGATAGATTTTTTTAAAGTGTTTATCTCGTCATCTAACTTCTTATATTTAATAGCCTTTTCAGCTTGTTTACCAATTTTTTCTTTATTCTCTTCCAACTCATTGACAATGAGGTTTATTTTATCGGTTTCTAACTCTACCTTAGCAAGTTTCTTTAAAGCTTCGTCTTTACGTAGTTTTATTTTTTTTATCCCGGCGGCTTCCTCTATAATACTTTTTATCTCTTTGTTGGAGGCACTGATTATCTTTTCGACCTTCCCCTGTCCAATTACAGAGTAGGCACTTTTACCCACTCCTGTGTCTAAAAATAATTCGTTGATATCTTTTAGTCGGCATCTCTGATCATTTATATAGTATTCATTTTCACTTTTTTTATTGATCTTCCTTGTCACTTTGACCACTTCATCATCTATCTCTAAAACTTTGTCTTCGTTGTCTATATAGAGTGACACAGTAGCAGTACTTCTAGGTTTTTTATTTTTTCCACCGGAAAATATTACGTCGCTGCTCTCTTTAGCTCTTATATTTTTATATGACTGTTCTCCTAATACCCATAGGATAGCATCTAGTATATTAGACTTTCCACTTCCATTAGGTCCTACGATAGAGGTTATTCCCATATCAAAATCAAGTTTAATCTTATCTGCAAAGGATTTAAATCCATCTATTTCTATACATTTTAAATACATATTTTCCTCACTCTTCTTTTTTGATTGCCTTATAGGATGTAGTTATCTAAGTTCTCCTCTACGAGATCATAGCTAAATATTTTAACAACATCTTTTTTTCCAATTTTTATAGCGGTTTCTTTTTCATAGGGAGCTTCAAACATGATATCATTTAATATTTTTTCAATAACACCTGCTAATCTTCTAGCACCTATATTTTCAATGTCTTCATTGAGATCGATAGCTATCTCTGCTATTTCATCTATAGCGCCTTTAGTAAAACTCAAGTTAACTTTATCAGTTTTTAATAGTTCCTGATATTGAGTCAACAGGTTAAAGTCTATTTCAGTCAAAATCTTCACAAAGTCATCTTTATTTAAAGTGTTTAATCTCACTTTTATAGGGAATCTTCCTTGTAATTCAGGCATTAAATCACTAGGACTTGCCTGGGTAAAGGCTCCGGCTGCAATAAATAAAATATGTTCAGTTCGAACAGAACCATATTTTGTCATAACTGTGGTACCTTCAATTATTGGAAGGATATCTCTTTGAACACCTTGACGTGAAACCTCACTGTTGCTGCCTTCCCTTTCGGCAATCTTATCTATCTCGTCTATAAAGATAATTCCGTCTTCCTCTACTTTTTCTACTGCTAGAGGTTTCAATTCTTCCATGTCTATATTTTGTTCAATCTCAGTTCTTAAAAGATATTCAATGGCGTTTTTAACGCTCATCTTAACTATTTTTTTCTTCCCACCTGGGAAAGAACTCATAATATTATCGATAATACCTTTTACTCCATCTTCTTCCGGCTCATTTCCAGTGGCAAACACTTCAATCATTGGAGCATCAGAACTTTGGTGTTTTTCAATTTCAATCTCCTGATCATCATACTTTCCAGATATTACTTCCTCTAACAAAGCACTTTTTTCATCAGGGTTGATCGTACCATAAGGTTTTATAAGTTTAGCTACCTTAAGAAAGGTAGATTCCTTGTATTTTTCTCTCAACATCTCTATTTTTTCCGACTTTAATTTGTTAAAAGTGATTGAAACAAGGTCCTTTATCATAGATTCTACATCTTTTCCTACATAACCTACTTCGGTATATTTAGTAGCTTCTACTTTGATAAATGGAGAGTTTGTAATAGTGGCTAATCTTCTGGCAATCTCAGTCTTACCAACACCTGTAGGTCCTATTAAGATTATATTTTTAGGAGTAATTTCATTTTTTAATTTCATATCTGAAATATGCTTTCTTCTATATCTATTTCTGAGTGAAATAGCTACATTTTTTTTTGCATCTTCTTGAGAAATTATATATTTATTTAATTCTTCTACAATTTTTTTAGGGATTAAATTTTCTTTCATTTTTTCCTCCTCATAACAGTGTCTAACGACATATTATATACTATTTATGTGGCTATTACAAGAAATGTGTTCATAATATAAGGAGAAAAGTAAAGTGTTTTTTTATTCTTTAGAAAAATATTTTACTATGGCAGATATTTTTATTTTTTTAGGGAATTACAATTTATTCAGGAGTAATTTTGAGTGATTTTAAATGAAAAATATGATAAAATATAAAAAACTATAAATTAAGAATATTTCTATAAGCACTTTATGAAAATTATAAAAGAGAGTGAGAGAGTGAGGAGGCAGTTTTATGGATAAGAACAAGATAATGGATGGAGTAAAGTTAATCCTAGAAGGTATGGGAGAAGATATAAATAGAGAAGGGTTACTTGAGACTCCAGACAGAGTAGCTAGGATGTTTGGTGAAATATGTGGAGGGTTACACAAGGACCCGGCAGATGAAATTTCTGTATTTTTCCATGTAGAGCATAACGATATGGTGATAGTGAAGGATATTCAATTTTATTCATTGTGTGAACATCACTTATTGCCGTTTTATGGAAAGGTACATATAGCCTACATCCCAGAAAACGGAAAAGTAACAGGGTTGAGTAAATTAGCCAGAGTAGTGGATGTAGCTTCTAAAAAACCACAACTTCAAGAGCGTCTGAATAGTGAGATAGTAGAAGCTTTAATGGGGAAACTTAGTGCAAAGGGAGTATTGGTTGTAATAGAAGCAGAGCATATGTGTATGACTATGAGGGGAATACAAAAACCAGGATCAAAGACAATCACATCTGGAGTAAGGGGAATATTTAGAACTAACCTTGCAACCAGGGAAGAAGCGCTGTCATTGATAAAACACATGTAGGGAAAAATTAATTGTAAGATGAGACCTAATAGCAGGTCTCATTTTTTATTTTAGAAAAATAAAAAACTTGATACAAATTAGGAAAAATCTTAGAATTACAATATAATTAAATTAATAATAGAAGGTAGGAGGAACATTAGAAATGGAAAAACAAATTAGATTGTGGGAGCCTCCTGCAGATGTAACTATAAAAGGAACGATATTCATAATTCATGGTATGGCTGAATACTCAAAAAGATATGAAAAAGTGGCTGATTACCTGAACGATAATGGGTACAGAGTGGCTATGATAGACCACAAAGGGCACGGGGATAACATAGAAGAGTTAGAGGGATTGGGATTGGTAAAAGGTGAGTTTAAGAGTTCTCTGGAGGAGCTTGTGGATTCCATTGAAAAAATTAGAGATGAGAAGCCTCTATTTATATTGGGGCATAGTATGGGATCCTTTATTACTCAAATTTTATTGGAAAGAGGGATAAAGAATGACGGAATTATTTTATCAGGATCTGCTAGGCCATCTAAAATTTCGATAAAATTCGGGTATTCTTTATCAAGGTTTCTTTTATTATTTCGAAATAAAAGGGACATAATATTAAATAAATTGTTATTTGGAAGAAACAACTTGAAATTCTCAGGAGATAAAAAATTCAGGTGGTTATCCAGGGACGAAAAAAGTATAGAAGCATACGAAAGTGATCCCTTCTGCGGATTTACCCCTTATACGAGTTATTTTCAAGGTTTATTTTATCTTTTGAAGGAATCATCAAAGGTAGGGGATAAAAGAAAATATAAAAAAACTCCTGTATATATCTTTTCTGGCTCAGATGATCCTGTAGGGAACTATGGGGCTGGAACGAAAAAATTATATAAATTTTATAAAAAACTTGGATACAGTGATATAACATTAAAACTATATGAAGAAGGTCGCCACGAGATGTTGAATGAGATAAACAGACGTGAAGTTTATGATGACCTTTTGATTTGGTTAGATAGGAGGTCGGTGTGATGAAGTGGGTTATAAGTTTGTTCTTTTTGATTTTCTTTGGATGCAGTAATCTCCCGCCAAATATATCTATGGAGAGTCCAACTTACCAGACAGACAATGTGGAATTTTATTATGATCTGACCCATAGAAGAGAAGGTATTGTCTATACAGAGCATAGAATTTTCAACCAGATGGAAAAAATGATAGAAAATGCTGATGAATTTATAGTTATGGATGTATTTTTATTTAATAATTTATATAATGCCAGTGAATTTAATTTTCCTAAAGTATCTTCTGGGATAAAAAAAGCACTAATAAAAAAGAAAAAGGAAAATAAAGACATAAAGATATATTTTATAACCGACGAGATAAATACTTTTTACGGTGTTTATAATACAAATGAGTTAGAAAAGTTGGAAAAAAATGGAATTACAGTTATTTTAACCGACCTTACAGAAACCAATGGGGCAAATAGCGTATATTCGACATTTTGGAGATATTTTTTCAGTTGGTTTGGAACAGGAAAGTATGGGTGGCTTCCAAACCCATTCAGTCCGGAAGCTCCTAAAGTAACCATAAGGGCCTATTTAAAATTAATTAATTTAAAGGGGAATCATAGGAAGGTATTGGTGACAGAAAAAGAAGCTTTGGTAACTTCGGCGAATCCCCACAGTGCCAGTGGATATCATTCCAATATAGGCTTTAAATTTGACGGTGAAATAATAAACTCAGTGGTAGAATCAGAAAAAGCTGTAGGAGAATTATCAGGAGTTAAAATGAAACTGCCTGCAGTTGAATTTCATAATGAGGGCCAATATAAGATACAGTTACTCACCGAGGGGAAGATAGGAAAAGCTTTGGATATAGATATAGATAACAGTCAAAACGGGGATGAGATCTATATAGGTATGTTCTATTTAGGGGATAAAGTGATTGTAAAAAAATTAATTGATGCGGCGAAAAGAGGTGTCAAAATAAGATTGATATTGGATGAAAATAAAGAGGCATTCGGGATGAAGAAAACAGGGATACCAAATAAAGTTACAGGTAAAAAGCTGATAGATAAAAGTAAGGGTAAGATAGAGGTGAGATGGTATAGATCTTCAGGGGAGCAATATCACACTAAGCTGGTAGTTATAAAAACTTCTGATGTGATGGTGGTAAATGGAGGATCAGCCAATTTGACCAAGAGAAATATCAGAGACTATACTCTAGATACCAATATAAGGGTGGTAGCTCCTTTAAATTCCAAATTGGCTATAGATATAGAACAATATTTTGATATGTTATGGAACGATGATAACGATACCTATATTATAGAAAAAGAAAAGTTAGAGGATGGGTATAGAAGTAATAAATTTTTATATGATATTCAAAATATAAGTGGATTTTCAACCTATTAAATTTTAAATAAACTTAAATTGGACAATTATAGATATTATTGGCGTATTTACTGGATATTTGGATGTTCTAAACTTGTATTTTGCTACCTCATATGATAAAATTACAATAAAAGTTCGATTTTTGGATAGATAGGATGGTCGATTTGGAGAAGAAGAGGAAATTATTTGTTTTATTAAAAATTATTTTAATATTATTTTTAATATATGTTTATGTTGCAGATGGAAAAGAAATATATTTAAGTGGGAGTTACCGGTCTTTAGGAGAGGTTTTGGGCGACTTTAAAAGTGTTTTGATTCCATACTTGATATTAAGTATCCTTTCGGATTTTATACTGGATTCAAATAAAAGAACAGTCTTTCTAATGAGACTTAATTTTTTCTTTGTTTTTTTAATATGCCTGAGTAACTTGCAGTTGTTGTTTCATGTGGCTGATCTAGAAAAAGAGGGTTTGGATAAAAGAATTTTCATATATCTTTATGTGGATAAAAACCTAGGGATGTTAATAACAATGATCCTATATAAATTTTATTTTTTAGTGCCTGTCAATATTAATATTGCAGTTACGGGAACTATACTATTTTTCTCTTCGTTTATACTTTTTGGGAAAATAGCGGGAAATCTAGTCCGAAGAATACTTAGTTACTACCACAAGGAGAACCGTGAAAAACGAAAAAAGATAAGAAAATTAATAAAAGAGAAAAAAAGAATAAAGAAGCAAATTTTAGAAAAAGAAAAAACTGAAAGAATAGAGGCACAGAAGCAAAGTGTAATTGAAAAAACAGTTGAAAAGCAAAGAGAAGAAAGAATTTCACAGTTAAAAAACAAGATGGAGAATAAGAAAAAAAGATCCATGGAGAAACAGCTAAATATCACCGGGATAGACCTGGTAGAAAAAAAAGAATTAAAAGAAAAAAAAATAGATGAAGAAAATAAAGCAGATGAGATAGAAAAGGTGACTGAAGGGCAGTTGCACTTTAAATTTAAAACAGAAGAGGTGTAAAAATGATATTGGCTTCTAAATCTCCTAGAAGATTTGAAATTCTGAGTAATTTTGGAATAAAAAAAATAGAGGTAGTTGTTACAGAAATAGAAGAAGTAAGCGACAAAGAGGATCTGATTGAACAAGTGGTAGACATAGCGGTAAAAAAAGGAATAGAAGTAGCAAAAAACTATCCCGATGAATTTGTAGTATCGGCAGATACTGTGGTGATCTTAGACGGGAAAATTTTAGGGAAACCGAAAGATTGTCATGATGCATTTTCAACACTTACCAACTTATCTGGAAGGACCCATGAAGTTGTAACAGCTTATTCACTAATAAACAAAAGTAAGGAAATATTTATTTCAAGTTTTGATAAAACTGTTGTAAAATTTAAAGAAATATCAAAAGAAGAGATAGATTGGTATATAGAAACAGGAGAACCAATGGATAAAGCAGGGTCTTACGGGATACAAGGTGTAGGAGCAGGAATACTAATTGATAGGATAGAGGGAGAATTTTATAATGTCATGGGATTTCCAATTTCGAAATTTGTAGATGATCTAAAAGAACATGGAATAAAAATACAAAACATAATAGAGTTGTAGGAGGATCAAATGTTAAAAATATTAAAGTTAACTAAAAATATGTTTGGGATTTTTTCAGAGGACCTGGGGATAGATTTAGGAACAGCAAATACATTGGTATGTGTAAAAAATAAAGGTGTAGTATTAAATGAACCATCAGTAGTATCTATAAATACAAGAACAAAAGATATAATTGCTGTAGGGGAGAAGGCAAAAAAAATGATAGGGAGAACTCCTGATAGTTGTGAAGCTATAAGACCATTAAAAAATGGTGTAATAGCAGATTATGAAATAACGGAAAAGATGCTCCGTGAATTTTATAAAAGGGTTCATAAAAGAACTTTTTTGAGCAGTCCCAGAGTGGTAATATGTGTTCCTGCTGGAGTTTCTCAAGTAGAGAGAAGAGCTGTAATAGATGTAACATTAGAAGCGGGAGCCAGAGAAGCTTACTTAATTGAGGAGCCTATGGCAGCAGCCATTGGAGTAGGGATAAATATCTTTGATCCTGAAGGAAATTTAATAGTTGATATAGGTGGAGGAACCACTGAGATAGCTGTAATTTCATTGGGGGGGATAGTAAGAACATCTTCACTGAAAGTTGCAGGAGATAAATTTGACGTAGCTATAGGGGAGTATGTAAGACAGAGACATGATCTGCTTATAGGGGAAAAAACAGCTGAAGATATTAAGGTTAATATAGCTACTGCCTTGGCAGGAGATGAAGAGGTAACTTATGAGATAAGTGGAAGAAACATCTTAAATGGCTTACCTAAAAACGTTATTATATCTTCATTGGAAGTACAGGAGGCAATAATGCCTCTAATAAAGAAGGTAGTTGAAGAGATAAAATTAGTCTTGGAAAAAACACCACCTGAACTGTCAGCAGATATTAAGAGGAAGGGAATAATATTAACTGGTGGAGGAGCTGGAATTAGAGGCTTAGATCAAAAAATAGCAGAAAGTATTCAACTAGAGGTCAGACCCTCTGAGAATCCGTTAAATTGTGTAGTGAATGGAATAGAGGTATTGCTACAAAATTTTGATGAATATAAGAGTGTTTTGATATCTCCAGAGAAAGATTATTAAATAAAAGGGGAGGGGGCAGATGAAAAAAAATATACTACTTTTTTTCATTCTAAAAACCCTCCTTTTTTCGAGCAGTGAATTCATAACTTCCAATGGAGAGCTAAGTTTTAAATACAGTGAAAAATATAATAAAATAACTAGATTTAATGGGAATATGGAAACCTATAAACCCGACATAGATAGTATAGAAGTTGGAATATATTACAGGGGGGAACATTATCTTTTATCGGATTATATAATTTCTAAAAGATTTATTCCTCAAACAAATATATTTGAAACTATTGCAAGACTTCCATATGGGGAAATTAAAACTACTTATATACCATCTATGGTAGATAAAAATTCATTTTATATTATAAATAACTATGAGGTAAAAAAAGGTGAAACACTGGAATTTTTATACCTTTTTAATATGTCAGATAGAAATGGAATAATCGAATACAAAAAAACAAAGGATTATTATAAATACAATGAAAATATTTATATAAAAAATTTAAAAAATTCAATGATAGGATATATAGTTCCGGCCAGTGATTTAGAGGTAGTTAAATTAAAAAAAATAGAGAAATCAACTATAAAATACAGGGATCAAAGGATGATAATGTCCAGTAAAGTAAGGTTATCAGATCGTGAGAAATCAGATATAGTACAAATTAGATATAAAAAAGCTCCGAATTTCTTATCTTTTGAAAGTTCTGAAAGGCTGGTGTCTTTAGAAAAAACATATTGGAAGGGATGGTTAAAGCCGATACCTTCAAGTCTTGACAGGACAACCCAAAAGATCATGGAGAGATTCTTGATCTATCTGAAAACATCTACCGATGGATTTGACTACTATACAAATATAGGTTTGAGGGAAACCTCTAAAACAAAAGATCTACTTTATACAGCCATTACATTTATAAAATATGGATATTTTGATGATGCTGAGCAGATTTTGACTAGGTTAATTGAGAAAGAGGAGGAGTTTTCTTATCTTAATAGAACAAAGCTGACCGCTGAAGAGGTTCAAGAGGCTTATGTATATCTGAGTTATTTAAAAGAATCAGATGATACTAAATTTTATGCTGAATATATGGAAAAAATTCGAAAAAAAATTGAAAAGATAGTGGAAGGGGTAAAACAAGACCTCAACAAAAAAAATATCTTAGAAAAAGGTTATGAGTTTAAGACCTATTATTATACCTATAACCTTTTGAAATTATATAGAGAGATAGATGGTGACAGGAAATATATTTATATGGAAGGGTCGTTAAAAAACTATCTGTTTAAAAATTTTATATCAGGTGATGGTATAAAAAAACATGTATTGGACGAAAAAAATACTTATTCTAAGTGGGAGTACCTGCTATTTTATGATGATATGGAAACAAAAAAAATGATAGATAAACTTTATAGTGACAGTATTTTTAAGAGATACCCTTATTTTAGTAGTGAGAAAAGTGTAGACGTTGAAACAAATTTAAGCCTGCTAGGGGGACTTTATCTTAATGATTTATCGAAATTTGGAGATATTAACTTATTACAACTCAACGAAGATATTGTGCAAAATGCTATGAAAATACCGAATAAAATTTATTTGAAAGGTGGAAAAAGATATGAGGTTAATGGTGTTGATATATACCTGACATCTAAATATTTAAACACCATATATGATAGGAGTGAAGAATGAATAGGGAAAATCTGGGAAAAGAGATAGAAGCTATGTTATATTTAGCCTCAGAATTAGAGATAAAAGAATTGGCTAAATTTTATAATATAAACATGGAAAAGATGGTAGAATGCTTAGATGAACTAGGAGAAGAAAAAAAAGATTCTGGAATAAACTTAAAAATTGAAAAGGGAATGGTATATTTTGAAACTAATCCTAAATATGGGGAGAGAGTTCATAATTTTTTCAATCAAGAGAGTAAACCTAAAAAATTATCCAGGGCAGCTATGGAAACCCTGTCTATAATAGCGTATAAACAACCGGTAACGAAAAGTCATATTGAATCTATAAGAGGGGTAAGTGTAGAAAGAGTTATCCATAATTTAGAAGAAAAGGGACTGGTATATTCTAGTGGGAAATTAGAAACAATTGGAAGACCTAATTTATATAGTACAACGGATAATTTCTTAAATTATTTAGATATAGATAATTTAACGATGCTGCCGAATTACACGGAGATAAAGCAGGAATTAGAGACAACAAAAAATGAAAGTCAAAATTAAAAAATAGAAAATGAACTGTGAATTATATCCATCAGGATCAAAAATTAATTGTTTCTTTGAATGCAGATATTATTTGTAGAAAAATGGAGGAAAAAATGGAAAAAGTAAGATTAAATAAATACCTTGCATCTATAGGAATAGGCTCAAGGCGTGAGATAGATAAGATGGTTGAAGAAAAAAAAATAATGGTCAATGGTGAATATCCCAGTCCGGGAATGAAGGTAAATATCAAAGATAAAATATCAGTAGATGGAAAGCTGATAGGAAAAACGAAGGAAAAAAAAGTATATTATCTTTTAAATAAACCTAAAAAAGTAATAAGTGCTGTAAAGGACGACAGAGGCAGAAGAACTGTAATAGATTTTGTGAAAACAAAGGAAAGGGTCTATCCAATAGGAAGATTGGACTATGATACTGAGGGAATGATCATCTTAACCAATGATGGAGACCTTTATAATAAAGTGATCCACCCTAAAGGAGAAGTGTATAAAAAATATTTAATTCAGGCTGCAGGACATATTAAAAAAATAAATTTAGGACAATTAAAAGCTGGAATAAAATTAGAAGATGGTTTAACATTACCGGCTAAAGTAAGGTTTTTGAGGGAAGAGGGGAGTACTACCTGGTTAACGGTTGCTATTAGAGAGGGAAGAAATCGTCAGGTCAGAAGGATGTTGGATGCGATCGGACACAGGGTTATAAGCTTAACCAGGGTAAAAATTGGAACTCTTACTATGGGAGATTTAGAAGTTGGAAAATATAGACCCCTTACAAAAGAAGAAATAAAGTATTTAAAAGATGTTTAGAGGGAGAGTTGAAAGTTGGAGATAATTAAAATATTTGTAAAGTTTGGTTTAGTAGGAGCCAGCGGGGTAATAGTAAACATGTTGATCTATACTGCCCTTATAACTTTGGATGTGAACTATCTTATAGCTGCTACAGTAGCTTTTTTATTTGCAGTGAGCAGTAATTTTTACTTAAATTTCATTTGGACATTTAAAGGTAAGGGGAAAGGTAAGAGTGTAAAGAAAAAATATTTACATTTTTTTATAATAAGTTTATTAAATTTTGTAATCAATTTATCTATCCTTAAGGTAGCGGTAGAATTTTTATCGGTAAATGAATTGACCTATGATATAATAACAAAATATGCAGGATCTAATCCTGATAAAATAATTAAGATAATAGCTCAAATAATTGGAATAGGGGTAGCTACATTTTTTAATTTTTTTGGGAATTACTTTATAACATTTCGAAAATAAAAGGAGAAATTGATGAAAAAAACATTGATAATTATACCTACGTATAATGAAAGTGAAAATGTTGAAAAATTATTGGAGATGATATATCAGGTTAAAAATGACCTGAATATATTGATAGTGGATGACAATTCTCCAGATAAAACCTATGAGATCATAGAGAGATTGATGGAAGTAAAATATAAAGATAGGTTATTTATCCACAAAAGAAGTGGTAAATTAGGGCTGGGAACAGCTTATATTGCGGGATTCAAATGGGCTTTAGAAAGAGATTATGATTATATATTTGAGATGGATGCTGATTTTTCTCATAATCCAAAGTATATCCCTGAATTTTTAAAAGAGATAAAAACTCATGACCTGGTAATCGGGAGTAGATATGTGCCTGGTGGAGGAGTTGTCAACTGGGGTATCATAAGAAAGTTTATTAGTCGTGGAGGAAGTTTATATTCTAGGATAGTTTTAGGGGCTCCTATAAAAGACTTTACCGGGGGATTCAAATGCTTTAAAAGAGAAACTCTGGAAAATTTAAATTTAGACAAGATAGTATCTAACGGTTATTCTTTTCAAGTAGAATTAAACTATAAAGTGTGGCTAAAAGGGATGAAAATCAAAGAAACACCGATTATATTTGAAGACAGAACCTTAGGGAAGTCTAAAATGAGTAAAAAAATATTCTTAGAAGCTATATTAAAAGTGTTGTGGATGAGAGCTAACAAAAAGTTTTTAAAAGAAAATTAAAAATACAGACTTTCTCTACCAAAGTAGAGGGATCTAAACAAAATATGGAGGAAAAATATGGCATTAACTAGAGAAGAAGTATTAAAAGTAGCAAAATTATCTATGTTAGAATTCAAGGAATCAGAAGTTATGGGTTTACAGAATCAACTAAATGATATTTTAGAGTTTGTTTCTAAATTAGATGAAGCAAATGTAGAAGGGATAGAGCCTATGACTCAGGTAAATGACATGTATAACTCATTTAGAGAAGATGTGGTGGTAGATTCTTTAACTAAGGAAGAAGCAGTAAAGAATGCTCCTGAAGAGATAGAGGGAACATTTGCAGTCCCTAGAACTGTTGGAGAAAATTAAGGAGAAATTTTATGATAAAAAATATATTAGGTGATTTTAATAAAAAAAAATTCATGATATTTCTATTAGGAATTACTGTTTTAAGACTAGTTATAGGCAGTTATTTGAACTTGTCTGATGATGAGGCATATTATCTGTTATGGTCTAGAAATTTAGGGATGAGTTATTACGATCATCCACCCCTTATAGCGTATTTAATAAGGGTGTGCACATTAATATTTGGGGAAAGTAATTTTTCTATGAGACTTGTATCAGTAGGGACGATATTTGCAACAAGTATCTATATCTACAAGATCTCCTACTACCTGTATAAGAGTGAGAAGATAGCCGGGATTTCAGGATTGATATTCAATATATTACCACTGTATTCATTTTTGTCTATAATGACCCTGCCGGATTCACCACTAATCTTACTATACACCATGGTTCTTTATTACTTTTTAAAAGTAATCTATGAAAAAGATAGTAGAGCCTGGTATATTATAGCTATATTGACAGGCTTGGGATTACTTAGTAAATATAATATGTTTATGGTATACCCAAGTATATTTTTCTACCTGTTACTCAGCAAGGAAAATAGGTTTTGGCTCCTAAAAAAAGAGCCTTATATAGCATTTATTGTATCTATACTTATGTTTGCACCTGTTATCTACTGGAACTACTCCCATAATTGGGGATCCTTTGAGTTCCATTTAGAGGGACGGCAGAGTAAAACATTTAGATTCAGGCCTACAAAGTTTTTTCAATTTGTAGGAGGACAGATAGGTGTGGTATCTCCTATCCTATTCTTTGGTCTATTTATAAGTTCTATAAAGAACTTTAAAAAACCAGATGTAAATATATTATTTTGGTTTGCACTGCCACTCATAGGAGTGTTTACCTTTAGTTCCCTTTCTAACAGCTCGAAAGTTCATTGGTTAGCTTGTGCTTATATACCAATGATAATAGTCTTTGTAAAGTATATGGAATTTAATAAGTTGTGGAGAATAGGAATTGGACTCAGTGCAAGCTTATCTCTAATCTTATATTTTGTAGCGACAACCCTTGTAGTTCCTCTAAAGCCAAAGGAAAATGCACTAGCTGATATGCAGGGCTGGGATATTGCCGGGACTAGAGTGCAGCAGATATACGATGAATCAACAAAAGATGGTGAAGAATGGTTTTTATTTGGAGACAGGTATCAGACATCTTCCCAATTAGCTGCTTATCTGCCGAAAAAAGAGTATGTCTATAATCTCAGTGGCGGGACAAGTCAATTTGATTATTGGAAAGATAGAGACGGAGTAATTGGAAAAAATGGGATCTTTGTAGCTCACTCATTTTACAATAGAAAACCAGAGGATAAATTTTTGTTTGACAAGGCAGAACTGGTAGACACAGTTGTATTTAAAAGATGGGGAAGAGTTCAAAGGGAATATTATATATATAAAGTGTATAATTTTAAAGGGAGAAAATAGTGGATAAAGAGACGTTAATGATAATAATAGTTATCTTGGTAGCTATAGATATATTGAGAGAGGGTTATTTAAAAGGGTTTGTAGGAGCTTTTTTAAGAAATCTTATGAGATATAAAAAAACAGCTCTAGCAGGTATAGTTATAACCGTATTTACTATAGTTTATCTAGACCTTCCTGTAGCCAAACAGTTTTCTAACAAATATTATGATAAAACTTTACAGGGAATAGAAAATGGAGCTAGAACAGCTACACCTGAAGAGATCGTGATTTTACAGCAAAAAGCTGAAGTGGAAAAAATCAGTAAAGAAAAATATTCAAAATATGAAAGATTTTTCGCCAACCAGGGAGATGGAGATACAACAGCAGGTACTGTAGTAATATTACTCCTCTTGGGAACTTTGTTTAAAAATAAAAAATTAAGAAAAGTTTCGAAAGAAGCTCTTATGACAATAATCGCAGGAGGGCTCCTGGTAAATATATTAAAATATATAATATCCAGATTAAGACCAGATGTGAATATGCTGCCTTATCAGTTTTTTAACTGGGCTTCTTGGATAGGGGGAAATGAAAGTATAAATCCATTTAAAAGTGCAAGCGCCAGTCTGCCTTCTGGTCATTCGATCGTGTCGGTGGCAGTAGCTTTTTCATTTTATTATGGATATAAAAATAAATTTATTAGAGCACTGGCTATAATTTATGCTGTAGTGTTAAGCTGCTCTAGAGTATACGGTACCAGACATTGGTTAAGTGATATCATCTCAGCAGGATTCTTAGGGGTGTTAGTAGCTAAAACAATATATGAAATAAATATAGAAAAAAAATAGTTCCTTTTTCCCTTTTGACATTTGGAAATTTTATTTATTTCTAATATTCGTCGTGACGGAAAAGTGCCAATAGGCCAAAGAGGTTAAAATATCAAGGAGGAGAAGATGTTATATAAACATACAGCAACAGAGCTAAGCGCTATGTTAAAAGCAAAAAAAATAACAACTGTAGAATTAATAAACGATATATTTGATAGGATTGAAAAGACTGAAACAGAACTAGGAAGTTTTACTCTTTTAAAAAAAGAAAGTGCTTTGGAAGAGGCTAAAAAAGTGGATGAAAAGATAGCTAGAGGGGAAGAATTACTGCCCCTAGAAGGTATTCCTATTGCCATAAAAGACAATATGGTATCTAAGGGAGATTTGACAACATCAGCGTCTAAGATCCTTTCAAACTATGAAGGAATCTATGATGCTACTGTAGTCAAGAGATTAAAAGATGCAGGAGCAATAATAATAGGTAAAACTAATATGGATGAATTTGCAATGGGATCTACTACAAAATCATCTTATATAAAAGAGAGTAAAAATCCTTGGGATTTAGAGAGGACTCCAGGTGGATCTTCAGGTGGATCAGCTTCATCAGTTGGAGGAGGTCAGGTGCCACTTTCACTTGGATCAGATACAGGTGGAAGTATAAGACAACCAGCTGCATTTTGTGGGATAGTAGGACTAAAACCTACCTATGGGAGAGTATCTAGGTATGGATTGATGGCTTTTGCTTCATCATTGGATCAAATAGGACCAATGGGTAGAAGTGTAGAAGATGTAGCAGCATTATTTAATGTAATCGGCGGGTATGACGAAATGGATGCTACATCTATGGAATTAGAGATGCCTGATTTTACAATGAATTTAGATGGAAATGTTAAAGGGATGAAGATAGGAATACCTAAGGAATACTTTATCGATGGATTAAACCCTGAGATAAAGAAGGTAACTGAAGAAGCTATTGAAAACTTTAGAAAATTAGGAGCAGAGATTGTACCGATCAGCTTACCTAATACAGAATTTGCCCCGGCAACTTATTATATAATTGCCCCGGCAGAAGCTAGTTCAAACTTAGCTCGTTTTGATGGGGTAAGATATGGATATAGAGCCAGCAGTTATGATGGTATAGAGGATATGTATATCAAAACTAGAAGTGAAGGATTTGGTTCTGAAGTAAAGAGAAGGATTATGATAGGAACTTATGTACTTAGTGCTGGATATTATGATGCTTATTATAAGAAGGCTCAAAAAGTAAGAAGACTTATTAAAAATGATTTTGAAAAGGCATTTAATGAGGTAGATGTGATCTTAACTCCTGCTACTCCTGGAACCTCTTTTAAATTAACGGATAAAAAAACACCTGTAGAACTATACTTAGAGGATATATTCACAATTCCGGCAAACCTTTCTGGAATTCCAGGATTGGTAATTCCAGCAGGAAAGGTAGATAACCTTCCAGTAGGGATACAGCTATTAGGAAAAGCCTTTGATGAGGCAACTATATTAAAAGCTGGAGATGCTTATGAAAAAGCATACACAAAAATGGAGATACCAAAGCTGTAAAGCTATCTTATTTTTATAGTTTGTCCCCTAAGGGGAATTTCTGATAAGTGTGAGAGGGTAACAAAAAATAATAAAGAAGGAGAATATATATGGCTAGAGAATGGGAATCAGTAATTGGACTAGAGATACATTGCCAATTAGATACAAAAACAAAAGTATGGTGTGGATGTAGTAGTGACTACGATAACTCACCAGAAAATACACATACATGTCCAATATGTTTGGGACATCCTGGAGCGCTACCAAAACTTAATAAAAAAGTGTTAGATTACGCAATCAAAGCAGGATTTGCATTAAATTGCGATATAAATAAAGAGAGTAAATTTGATAGAAAAAACTATTTCTATCCAGACACTCCTAAAAACTACCAAATAACTCAATTTGATCATCCATATGCTGAAGGCGGGCACATAGATATTAAATTATCTAATGGAGATGATAAGAGGATAGGAGTCACTAGAATCCATATAGAAGAAGATGCAGGAAAATCTATCCATGCAGGTGAAGAATCTTTTATAAACTTTAACAGAGCATCTATGCCCCTTATAGAGATCGTATCTGAACCAGATATGAGAAATTCAGAGGAAGCATACCAATATTTAAACTTAGTAAGAGATGCGTTGAAATACACAAAAATTTCAGATGTTTCTATGGAATTAGGGTCTCTTAGATGTGATGCTAACATATCTGTAATGCACAAAGGAGCCAAAGAATTTGGTACAAGGGTAGAGGTAAAAAACCTGAACTCATTTAAAGGTGTAGCTCGTGCTATCGACTATGAGATCAGCAGACAGATAGAAGAAATAGAAAATGGTGGAGAAATCAACCAAGAAACTAGATTATGGGATGAAGAATCACAAGTAACTAGAGTGATGAGAAGCAAGGAAGAAGCTATGGACTATAGATTTTTTCCTGAACCAGACTTAGTAAGAATAGTAATCACAGATGAACAATTAGAAAGATTAGAAGAGGAAATGCCAGAATCTAAGATAGCTAAGATGACAAGATTTGTAACTGACTATAAGATCAGTGAAAATGACGCTGAGACACTATCTAGTAGCATTGAGTTAGCCGATTATTTTGAAAAGGTAGTAATATCTTCTACTAATCCTAAACTTAGTTGTAACTGGATCTTAACAGAGGTACTCAGAGTTTTAAAAGATAATAATAAAACTATTGAAGAGTTTTCTATTAATTCAGAGGAATTAGGAGAGATAATAAAATTAATCGATAAGGGAGCTATATCAAGTAAGATAGCTAAAAAATTATTTGAGATTAAATTAAATGATGAAAGATCTCCTATGAAAATAGTAGAAGAGGAAAAAATGGCACAGGTAGCTGATACTTCTGAAATTGAAAAGATGGTAGTAGAAGTAGTAGCAAACAATCCTAAATTAGTAGAAGATTATAAGGTAGCTGATGAAGGAAGAAAACCAAGGGTTATAAAGGGACTTATGGGACAAGTAATGAAAGCATCTAAAGGAAAAGCAAACCCTAAGATGGTTATGGATATATTAACAGAAAAATTATCATAAAAAAAAAGAGCGGTATTTCGCTCTTTTTATGATATCAACAAAAGGAGTGTATAGGTGGGAAATAAAAGGAAGATAATAAGAATAATAAATTTACTTATAATTTTTCTGATAATATTATTCTTTTTACTCAATAAAGTTACTGTTGCAGCTGCTTTACTCATAATTTTTTTATTCGGAAATACAGTTAGATTGGTACTTAAAAGATCCAGGGGTATGGAATTATTTAATCAGAGAACATATTTATTTTCCTTTATTATGATACTTTTTTTTGGTGTTTTAGGTTTGAGATTAGTTCAAGTTCAATTGATGAAACATGAAAAATTTACAACTTTGGCAAAACAACAAAGTTATGGTAAATATTATCTCAATGGTAAGAGGGGAAAGATATTAGATTCTACAGGAAGGGAATTAGCCTATGATGTAGATGTCTATAAGGTTATAATAGATCCAAAAAGATTTTATAAACTAAAAGAAAAAGATGAAATAGTAAAGGAGTTAAAAAAGATACAACCCTTTACTGTGAAAAATTTTAAAACTAAACTGAAAGACAGTTACAGTAGAAATAAAAGATATATAAAGATAATGAATAAGGTCGATGAAGTTGAAAAAAACAAGATCGATAAGATATTATCTAAATACAAGATTAAAGCCAATGAAATATATTTTGAACATTCAACTCAAAGAAAATATTTTTCCTACCATGAATTAGCACCAATAGTTGGATTTATGGGAGCTTATTCAGGGGAAGAGAGGAGAAAATTAGGAGCTTATGGGATTGAAAGGTACTACGATAAGTACTTAAAAAGTAATAAAATAGAAAAAAATGGGTATTATACTAATTTTAGAAACTTACTCCTCCCAACGGAGAAAAAAAATAATGATTTTTTAGAAAAAGATGGAAATAATGTCCAGTTAACTATAGATTATTATATCCAATATATACTAGATGATGAGATGCAGAAACAATTTGAAAAAGTAACTCCTAAATCAGCTGTAGGAATAATAATGGAACCTAGTAGCGGGAAAATATTGGCTATGTCAAGTTATCCAAGAGCGAAGAATATAGCATATTTAAATAATAGAGCTATAAGATCGCAATATGAGATGGGGTCTATATTTAAACCTGTAATTATGGCAGCAGCATATGAGGAAGGGGTAATAAATGACAATACGAGACTTGATAATCCAGATGGATATATCATGAGGTATGGGCATAAGATAAGAGATAGTGATTCCCACGGAATAGGGCAGATAAGCCCTCAAACGGTTATGAGAGTATCTAGTAATGTAGGGATGTCATTGATCTCAGAGAAGTTTGATTCACCGACATTTGAAAAATATTTAAAGGAATTTAACCTGTATGAAAGAACAGGAATAGATACATTTGGAGAATTAGCTCCAAGACAACTTTCTTATAAAAGATGGGATGGGATGAAAAAATATACTATGTCCTACGGTCAGGGGATAGCTATAACACCTCTTCAAATGATCGCAGCTTTGTCTACCACTGTAAATGGTGGGATATATTATGAGCCTTACTTGGTAGACAGTATAAAAACTCCCGGGGGAGTAACAATCAAAAGGAATATACCTAACCCTGAAAGACGGGTTATTTCTGAAAAAACTTCTAAAAAAATAAGAGAAATGCTCAAGGAGACCGTGGAAAAAGGTACTGGTAGAAATGGCGGAATCCCTGGATATTCCATTGGAGGAAAAACAGGTACAGCACAGATAAGTGGACGTGGAGGATATCTCAAACATGAGTATATGTCTTCATTTATGGGGATATTTCCATCAGAAAATCCTAAATATATAATGCTTATTATGTTTGAAAAACCCAATGCAGAGAGTTACTGGAGGAAATTTGGTGCCTGGGTAGCTGCTCCGGTATTTAAGGATACCTTAGATAGAATATTGAAATACAAGGGGATAACCCCAGAAAATGTAGATGTTTTAAAAGAGGGAACCTATACAAGTACCTTATCTGAAAATTTAGATTTGGATCTATTACCGGATTTTAAAGGTACTGGTGTAAGATTAGCTTTAATGATAGCCAATAAATACGATATTGAAATAACAATTGATGGTAAAGGACAGGTAGTAGAGCAATATCCTAAACCGGGAACAAAGATTGAAGATATAAAAAAAATAAAGATAAAACTAAGGTAGTGATATTATGAACTATGTACTATATGTAGAGGGAGTAGAAAATGGTTTTTACACCTACTCAGATAGAGAAAAAAAATATAAGGTTGGAGACCATGTTTGGATCAATTTTAGAAGAACTAAAAAAGTTGGGATAGTTCTGCGTGAAGATAGTTCTAGTGATCATGAGTTTAAAATAAGTGAAATTTTAGGACCAGTGGAGGAACAGGTATCCTATTCCAAAGAATTAATAGATCTTTTTTTATGGATAAAAAATTATTATCTCTGTAATTTTGGAGATATTATTGGGGTTTCAAGACCTAAAAATATAAAAATATCCTACAGTAAAAGAATTGTTTTCAATAAATCTATTATACCTATGAATGAAAATGAGAGGGAGTTTATAGACTATATTACTAAAAAACAGACAGCTGCTAAAACTACAATGGTACAAAAATTTGGTAAAAAACTACTGGATAAGTTCATAAAATCCAAAGTTGTATTAGAAAATAATACAATTAAAGAAAATAAATATTTAAAAAATAAAGAAAATAGTATAAAATATAGATACAATAGAAAAAAATCACACCTAACTGCGGAGCAGGCAGAGGTAAAAAATAAAATATTGGAAGGTATTAAAAAATATTATCTTTTAAAAGGAATAACTGGCTCAGGTAAAACAGAAGTATATATCGAACTTGTAAAGGATGCATTGGAAAATGAGGGAGGAGCTATATTCTTAGTTCCAGAGATCTCTCTTACACCTCAAATGATAGATAGATTTAAAAAAGAATTTGATGAAATTGCAATTTTACATAGTAGACTAACAGCAAAGGAAAGAGCTACCGAATGGAAAGATATTTATTCAGGTGAAAAAAGGGTTGTGTTAGGTGTACGATCTGCAATATTTGCCCCTGTGAAAGATCTCAAGTATATTATAATTGATGAGGAGCATGAGGCTACCTATAAGCAGGATAGTAATCCTAGATACAATGCAAAATATGTGGCTATAAAAAGAGCTGAGATAGAGGGTGCTAAGGTAGTCTTAGGATCAGCTACCCCATCTGTAGAATCTTATTACCATGCTACCCAGAGAGTGTTTCAATTGTTGGAATTGAAAAAAAGGTATGGAGTGGCAATTGAACCAGATATGAAATTAGTGGATATGAAGGGTGAAAAAAATGATTTTTTTAGTGAAGATCTAATAGATCATATGGGTGCAAGGCTGAGAAAAGATGAGCAGATAATGCTTCTCTTAAATAGAAAGGGATATTCGACCTTTGTTCAATGCCACGAATGCGGGCATATAGAGACCTGCCCTCACTGCTCTATATCTCTCAGCTATTATAAAAAAGATGGTCTTTACAAGTGTAATTATTGTGAATATACTAAAAAATATTCCAATACTTGCAGTAACTGTAGGGAAAAATCATTGGAGTTTTCAGGGAAAGGCACCGAAAGGGTGGAATCGGAGTTAAAGGAACTCTTTGATCTGCCTATTTTACGTGTAGATTCGGAAACTACCAAAACCAGAGATTCCCATAACAGGATATATTCTGATTTTTTAAATAAAAAATATAATATAATGGTAGGAACACAGATGATATCTAAAGGGTTTCATTTTCCAGAGGTTACCCTTGTAGGAATAATAAATTCTGACAGTATATTAAATTTCCCGGATTTTAGAGCTGGGGAAAAAACTTTTCAATTGGTGAGTCAGGCAGCAGGCCGGGCAGGCCGGGCTGAAAAAAAAGGTGAAGTTATAGTTCAGACATATCAACCTGATAACTATGTAATTCAAAAAATTATAAATAATGATTACCAGGGTTTTTATGAAGAGGAGATAGAAAATAGACGTATTCTCAGCTATCCGCCATTTTCTCGGATAATAAATGTTATTATATCCTCCAAGAAAGAGGATGGATTGGAAGAATACAGTAATAAGTTCTATAAGGAGATACAAAAGGATACTTTAGAGATGTACGGCCCTATGGCTCCTCCAATCTATAAGATGGGTGGGAATTACAGGAGTCAGATATTTATAAAGGGAAGCCGTCACGAGATAAATAAATTAAAGGGAAATATAGCAGAAACTGTGCTAAAATTTAAAAACAATGATAAAAAAAATAAATACAGGATAATAGTGGATGTAGATCCGATAAATTTAATGTAAGAGGTGGAAGATGATTTACGAAATAAGGACATATGGAGACCCAGTACTTAGGGACAAAAACAAAGATGTAGAAAAAATTGATGATGATATCAGAGAAATATTGGATGGAATGGTAGAAACTATGAGGGATATAAGCGGGATAGGATTAGCTGCTCCCCAGGTAGGAATTAATCTGAGAATGTTTGTGGTAGAAGCAGAGGAAGGAGTAGTTAAAAAGGTAATAAATCCTGAATTTTTAGAATATTCCAAACATTGTGTAGACCATGAAGAAGGATGTTTGAGTGTTCCTGGGATACACAAGAAAGTAAAGAGACCTGAAAGTTTAAAAGTAAGATATTTAAATGAAAATGGTGAAAGTGTAGAAGAGGAATTAGAGGACCTTTGGGCTCGTGCATTCCAGCATGAAAACGATCATTTAGAGGGAATTCTATTTGTAGATAAGATAGCACCTGTAGCTAAAAGATTGGTAAGTAAAAAATTGATGAATATGAAAAAAGAAACACTGAAAAAATTAGGAAAATAAAGGGTCATAGAAGGAGAGGTAATTTGAGAATATTATTTATGGGAACACCTGAATTTGCATTAAATTCACTTAAAACACTAGATGAAAATCATGATGTTATTGGTATTTTTACTAAGATAGATAAACCTAATAGCAGAGGGAAAAAAATAAAGTTTAACCCGATTAAACAGTATGGATTAGATAATGATATAAATGTATATCAGCCTAATTCAGTAAAGACAGAGGAAACAATAGAGTTAGTAAAAGAATTAAATCCTGATCTTATTGTAGTGGTAGCTTATGGTAAAATATTACCGCAGGAATTGATAGATATTCCTAAAAAGGGAATAATCAATGTGCATTCATCTCTATTACCTAAATATAGAGGAGCTGCTCCAATCCATGCTGCCATAATAAATGGTGAAAAAGAAAGTGGAGTTACTATAATGGATATAGTACAGGAATTGGATGCCGGAGATATAATATTACAGGCTAAAACACCGATAGATGAAATGGATACATTAGAGGACCTACACGACAGATTAGCTGTAATAGGAAGCGAAACATTGTTAAAGGCTGTAAATATGATAGAAAGCGGAGTTGCTACTAGAACTCCCCAGGATGAAACAAAGGTAACTTTTGTTAAACCTATCAAAAAAGAGGAATGTGAAATACACTGGGATCATTCTATGGAAAGGGTATATAATTTTGTAAGGGGATTAAATCCGTTTCCATCGGCATATTCATTCTGTAATGAAAAACTGTACAAGGTGTATTTTGTAGAAAAATATGATAGAGTTTATGATGGTGAACTTGGAGAAGTAGTGGACCTGGTTAAAGGAAAGGGTCCGGTTATAAAGGTATTAGATGGAAGTTTAATAATAACCAGTATAAAACCTGAAAATAAAAGGAAAATGACTGGAGCAGATTTAGTAAATGGAAACTATATAAAAGTGGGGGAAAAATTTAGTATAGGTAGCAAAGTAATTCAATTATAGGGGGAAACAAGTGATTATAAAAGAAAAAAGAAATGGTATATCCTCAAGGGTAATAGAGAGGTTGACTAAATATCTGAGATGTTTAGAAAATTTATCACCTGAAGATTATATATCTTCAGAGGAACTAGCAATTAAAATGGGATTCACCGCAGCTCAGATTAGGAAAGACTTATCTAATTTTGGTGAATTTGGTATAAGAGGAAAAGGTTATCAAATCAGAACTCTTTACAGCGACATTGAAAGAATATTAGGAGTGCACAAAACAAATAATATAATAGTTATAGGAGCAGGAAGACTTGGTGGAGCTTTGGTATCAGAACCTGAGTTTACGAAAGAAAGCTTTAATATAATAGGGGTATTTGATAACTCTGACACTAAGATTGGAACTGAAATGAAAGGAATTAAGATCAGAGATGTAAAGGAAATTCCATACTTTTTACAATCTAAAGACAGAGTAGATGTAGCAATATTAACAGTGCCTAAAAAAGTAGCTCAGCAAATGGCTGTAGTATTGGTGGAATCAGGGGTAAAATCGATTTTAAATTTTGCACCAATAAACTTAGAAGTACCGGATCATATAGCAGTACAAAATATAGATCTATATGCAAAGTTACAGGAATTAAATTACTGGAAGGAGCAGCTAATAAATAATGACTAAAATAATAGATGGTAAAAAGATATCGGCAGATATTAAGGAAGAGATAAAGATAGAGGTAGAGAGAATAACTGAGAATAGTCAACGAGCACCAGGTCTAGCAGTAGTTATTGTAGGAGAAAATCCTGCCTCGAAAGTCTATGTGAATTCTAAAGTGAAAACATGTAGTGCTTTAGGTATATATTCTGAAAAATATAATTTGGATTCGCAAACAACAGAGGCCGAACTTTTAAAATTAATTGAAGAATTAAATAATAAAGAGGGAATAGACGGGATATTAGTGCAGCTGCCACTACCAAAACATATAGACGAAGATAAAATAATAGAAGCTATAAAACCGAATAAGGATGTAGATGGATTTCACCCTATAAACTTAGGTAAATTAGTTATAGGAAAGAATGGGTTTAAATCTTGCACTCCATATGGTATTATGGAATTGTTAAAAAGATATGAGTTAGATCTAAATGGTAAAGATGTAGTGATAGTAGGTAGAAGTAACATAGTTGGAAAGCCTTTGGCAATTATGCTGACCAATGAAAATGCAACTGTAACTCTATGTCATAGTAAGACAAAGAACTTAGCAGAAAAAACTTTAAATGCTGATATAGTGATAGTTGCTATAGGGAGGGAAAAGTTTTTGACTGAAGATATGGTCAAAGAAGGAAGTATAGTAATAGATGTAGGTATCAATAGAAATAAGTTAGGTAAACTATGTGGAGATGTGGATTTTGAAAATGTATCTAAAAAAACATCATTAATAACACCTGTACCAGGTGGAGTAGGGCCTATGACGATAGCGATGCTTATGAAAAATACAGTAAAATCAAGAATGGAAAAAATATAAATTAATGGGGTGGGGACATGGTAAACGAATCAAGAGAATTTTTTATAGTAGATAAGAGAATCTTACCTAATTCAATTCAAAATGTAATTAAGGTAAATGAAATAGTTCAAAAAGAAGGAATATCAAAGTATGAAGCGATAAAAAGAGTTGGGATAAGTAGAAGTACATATTATAAATATAAGGACTTTATTAAACCTTTCTTTGAAAGTGGAAAAGATACTGTATTTAATATAAATATGGCACTTCATGATGAACCGGGAACTTTATCTAGAATCTTAGATGTAATAGCAAGTTCAGGGGTAAATATCCTTACAATAACTCAAAACATACCTATTGACGGAATTGCAAGAGTAACTTTAGCACTTAAAACTAATGCAGATACTTTGAGAAACATAGAAACTATGTTGGAAAAAATAACTGAGCAGACAGGTGTAAGCGAGATAAGAATAATAGGGAACAACTAGAATTTATTCTAAAATAAGATGAAAAAATAAAAATATAAGGGTAATGCCTTGTGCTTATCCCAGAATAGCAGGAGGAAATATGAAAATAGATGTTAAAGCTATAAAGGAATTATCTGAAAATATAGAAAAATACGGATTAGAGGAAATAACTTTAGAGAGTGAAGGTACTAAAATCTCTCTTAAAAGAGAGATTGAAAAAGAGACTATAACACAAGTAGCAGCTCCGAGAGTAGTAGCAGCAGCTCCTAAAAAAGCAGCGAAAGCTAAGGTGAAAGAGGTAGAAACAAAGAATCATGATTCTATAAAATCGCCTATGGTAGGAACATTTTATGGTGCCCCATCTCCAGATGCAGATACATTTGTAAAAGAAGGACAAATTGTAGAAGTTGGAGATATCCTATGTATCGTAGAAGCGATGAAACTTATGAATGAAGTAAAAGCAGAAAAAAAATGTAGAATAGTAAAAGCAGTTCTAACTGATGGAGCACCTGTAACTAAGGGAGCCGACCTATTCTTAGTAGAAGAAGTATAAAAATAATCATATAAAAAGGTGAAAGGCAGATGTCTTTCATCTTTTTATATGGTAGAATAAGAATGAAAAACCTTATAAAATACATGTTAAATCTATAGAATCTTAAGATCGAAATTCTAGTAATTCCTAGTTAAATATGATATAATTCAAAGATGGAAAAGTTAGAAAAATAAGATATGAAAATTATTTTTAAACAAAAAAAGTAAGGTAGGAGTAGAAGATGAAATTAGCAGTTATAACTTTAGGTTGTAGTAAAAACCTAGTAGACACAGAACATTATTTAGGAATATTAGTAAATAAAAGAGGATTTGAATTAACTACAGAGGTAGAGGATGCAGATCTATGTATCATAAATACTTGTGGATTTATTGGTGACGCCAAAGAGGAGTCTATCACGACTATATTAGGTGTAGCAGAGCACAAAAGAAGCGGAAAATTAAAGAAGATAATTGTAGCTGGATGTCTGGCAGAAAGATATGCAGATGAACTGTTAGCAGAGATGCCGGAAGTAGATGCTATCATAGGAACTGGTGACGTAGATAAAATAGAGGAAGTAATAGATGAAATTTTAGCAGATAAGAGGGTTGTTAGAAGTGAATCTTTAGATTTCTTAGCCAATGCTGAAACTGAAAGAATAATCACAACTTTCCCCCATACTGCATACCTAAAAATAGCAGAAGGATGTAATAGAAGATGTACTTACTGCATCATCCCTAGTTTACGTGGGAATCTTCGTAGCAGGACTATTGAAGATATCATAGTGGAAGCTAAGAACTTAGTGGCTAATGGTGTAAGAGAGATAAATTTATTAGCCCAGGAAACAACAGAATATGGATTAGATCTATATAAGAAAAAAGCTTTACCTGATCTAATGAGAGAATTAGCTAAGATAGAGGGGTTAAAATGGATTAGAACTTATTATATGTTCCCTAATTCAGTAACAGATGAACTTATAGAGGTTATGAAAACAGAGGAAAAGGTGTGTAATTACTTTGATATTCCTATTCAGCATGTGGCTGACTCTATGTTACAGGGAATGAAAAGAGCAATATCAGGAGATGCTTCTAAAGAATTATTACGTAAGATTAGAAGAGAGATTCCTGATGCAACATTTAGAACATCTCTAATCGTTGGATTCCCTGGGGAAACAGAGGATGATTTCCAAGAATTAAAAGAATTTGTAGAAGAGTTTAAATTTGATTATATTGGTGTGTTTAAATATTCAAGGGAGGAAGATACGGTAGCCTTTGATATGGAAAACCAAGTAGATGAAGATGTGAAACATAGAAGATGGGTAGAACTTACTAATCTTCAAGCTGAGATTGCAGAAGCAAAAAATAGATCTTTCCTAGGTAAAGAGATAGAAGTGATGATAGATGGTGTATCAGAAGAATCGGAATACATGCTAGAAGGAAGAACAAGAGGGCAGGCTTTGGAAATAGATGGTAAAGTTTTAACTAATGACGGAACTGCTAAACCAGGGGAAATAGTGAAAGTAAAAGTAGAACAAAACTTTAACTATGACCTGTTAGGACCTATAGTAAGAAATGAAATTAACTAATCTTTAGGAGGAGTGAAGATGAGTATGAATATGCCTAATAAACTAACCATGGCAAGAATTATTTTAGCGGTTCCATTTATTTATTTTTTAGGAATATCTGATGGAGATGGTGGGTTTATATATAGAATGATAGCTTTGGGGTTATTTATGGTAGCGTCTATTACAGATTTTTTAGATGGATATATAGCCAGAAAGAATAATATGATCACAGATTTTGGTAAATTGATGGATCCATTAGCAGATAAAATATTAGTTATATCGGCATTGGTGGTTTTTGTAGAAGTTGGTTATCTGCCTTCATGGATATCTATAGTTGTTTTGGCACGGGAATTTCTGATCAGTGGGATCAGATCACTGGCAGCAGCCAATGGAGAGGTTATTCCGGCCGGGAACTTAGGTAAGTATAAAACAACTACTCAGATGGTTGGTATAATACTGATAATGATCTTAGGAGCAACTAAGATTGAACTGTTAGGAATACATTTAAATATTTGGATAATGTTACCCTCTGTAATTTTGACTATATGGTCAGGATGGGATTATTCAGTAAAAGCAAAACATTATTTTATGAATATGGAATAAGTGGAGGAATAGATGTTTTTGATATATAGAGTAGTAAATTATGCAGTAGAGATATTGAAAATTTTAATTTTATTGAGGATCATATTATCGTGGATTGCTCCTCGTAGCAGGAATGAATTTATTGAATTGATTCATGTGGTTACAGAACCAATCTTGAGACCATTTAGAATAATGATTCCTTTAGGTGGTGCCAGATTAGATCTCTCACCAATCTTGGCATACTATGTGCTGGGTCTTGCAAAGTATTTGATCTTTAGAATATTGAGTATGATCTCTTAGATTAGGGGTAGTTCACGAATTACCTATATGAAGTAAAAAAATTAATGGAGTCTGCCCGCCAAAGGCGGGCAGACTCTTTATCTTTAAAATTGAGATATTAAGTTAAGTAAAAAAGTAAATTAACAGTTAAGTAGGAGGAATAATGCATAAAGAGATAGAGTGTGAATATCATATACCGGTGTTGTATGAAGAGACTTTAGATAACTTAGTTACCAATACAGATGGGATATATGTAGATGGAACACTAGGTGGAGGAGGTCATTCAGAAGGAATAGTGAAGAGACTTTCAGAAAAAGGTGTATTGATCTCTATAGATCAGGATCAAAATGCCATTGATTTTGCAGGGAAAAGACTGGAAAAGTATGGTGATAAAGTAAAAATATTTAAATCTAACTTCCAGGAGATGGATAGTGTAGTATATATGGCAGGGTACGACAAAGTAGACGGAATAATGATGGATATAGGAGTTTCTTCAAAACAGCTAGACGATCCTGAAAGAGGATTCTCGTATAAATATAATACTCGTTTAGATATGAGAATGGATAAAAATATGCCTATTTCAGCTTATGAAGTTGTAAATAACTATGAAGAAGAGGAGATCTCAAGGATTATATACGAGTATGGTGAAGAAAGATATGCCAGAAAGATAGCTAAATATATAGTTCATAACAGAGAGGAAAAAGCTATAGAAACTACTGGAGATTTGGTAGCAGTAATAAAAAAAGCTATCAAAGGGCATCCTAAGAAACATCCGGCTAAAAAAACTTTCCAGGCAATAAGGATAGAAGTTAATAAGGAATTGGATGTACTTAAAAATGTAATTGATAAAGCGGTAAATCTTTTGAAACCGGGAGGAAGACTAGCTATAATTACCTTTCATTCGTTAGAAGACAGAATAGTAAAACAAAAGTTTAAAGAGTTGTCTACAGATTGTCTCTGCCCGTCGCATCTATTGGTTTGCCAGTGTAATCATAAAGCTACGGTAAAACGTGTAACTAGAAAACCTATTATTCCTAATACAGATGAGCTGGAATTTAACAATAGAGCACATTCATCTAAATTGAGAGTAGTAGAAAAATTATGAAAAAAAGAAATAAAATATTAATGATTTTATTACCGATAATTTTTTTAATTTTTATGGAAGGGTTACGTCTACATTATACAATAGAGGCAGTTAGAGTAAGTAAGGAAATTAAGATTCAAAAAACTTATAATCTAAACCTTCAAAAGGATATATCCAGAGAAAAAATAAAGCTGACAGAAAAAATGGACTTAAATACAATGAAAAAAAGTGCTGAGAAAGAGATAGGAATGGAAGTTTCTGAGTCTATAAACTATGTCAAAATGAAAAAAAGTGTTTCAAATTAAAATAAAAAGGTTTGAAACTTGACTTTGATTGGTTTAGGTTGTATTATGAGTAAGTAGTAGTTTGAATATAAATTGTTATGAAAAGAGGTAGAAATTGAAAAAAGGAAGTATAGTAGAGGTTAAAATAGATAAGATAATTTTTGGTGGGGAAGGATTGGGATATTACGAAGATCTAGCTATTTTTGTACCTATGTCTGTTCCTGGGGACCTTTTAGAGGTTGAGATAATTTCACTAAAAAAAACATATGGAAGAGGTCTTATAAAAAAGATAATAACACCTGGAATAGATAGAGCAGCAGGAAATAAAATAAGTTTTGAAGATCATCATGGATGCGACTTTGCGATGCTTAAATATAATGAGCAGTTAAAATATAAAAAACATATGGTAGAGGATGTGCTTTCTAGAGTAGGAAAGGTAGATTTAGATAAAATAGAAATATCGGATACTATAGGAGCAGAAGATCAATTTAATTATAGAAATAAAGTAATTGAACCATTTGCACGTAAAAATGGAAAGGTAATATCGGGATTCTTTAAAAAGAAATCACATGAAGTATTTGAAGTTGAAGAAAATATCCTTCAGTCTAAGCTTTCAAATGAAATTATATCTAGGATCAAAGAGCTCCTAAATGAAGCTAAACTAAGTGTATACAATGAAAAAGCTCACAAGGGGATATTGAGACATATAATGGTTAGGACTACTTCATTTAATGAGGCTATGGTTGTACTTATCATCAAAGGCAAGGTAGATTCAAAGATAGAAGGTGTTCTAAATACTTTATATAATGAAAATGACAAAATTAAGTCTGTTTACGTTTCTATCAATAACAAAAGAACAAATTTCGCTTTAGGTGAGCAAAATATCCACTTAATGGGAGAAAGATATATAAAGGAGGAGTTATATGGAATTCAGTTTAATATATCTCCAACATCGTTTTTCCAAATTAATATAGAACAGACTAAAAAGCTGTATAAAAAAGCTATGTCTTATTTTGATAATATAAAAGATAAAAATATAGTGGATGCTTATTCAGGAACAGGGACCATTGCTATGATCCTGTCAAAGGATGCTAACAAAGTATATGCGATAGAGATGGTGGAATCAGCTACAAGAGATGCAATGAAAACAAGTGTAGAAAATAAAATAGAAAATATAGAATTTATAAACGGTAAAGCTGAGGAAAAATTAGTTGAGTTGATAGAAACAGGTAATCAAATAGACTCAATAATATTTGACCCCCCTAGAAAGGGAATAGCGCAAAATATATTGGAAAAATTATCTGAAACTGAGATAAAAGAAGTGGTTTATATATCTTGTAACCCGTCAACATTTGCTCGGGATACAGAGATATTAGAAAAGTTGGGATATAAATTGAACAAAGTTTGTCCAGTGGATATGTTTCCTAACACCAGTCACATTGAGGTAGTAGGAAAATTTATAAAGAATTAAAAAATATAGATTGATCTAGGAGGGAAAATGGAAGTTAAATTAATAATTTTTTTAATAATAGCTTATTTTATGGGATCTATTCCAACAGGTGTAGTTATAGGGAAAAAGTTTAAAGGAATAGATATCAGGGAACACGGAAGTAAAAATACTGGTGCAACCAATGCCTACAGAGTACTGGGATTACAGTATGGGATAATTGTTCTTTTGGCAGATGCCCTAAAGGGGTACCTGCCGGTTTTTCTAGCTAGCTTAGCTGGACTGGTTGGATGGCAGCTTATTTTAGTAGGATTGGTTACAATAGTTGGTCATACTCTGTCTATATTTTTAAAGTTCAAAGGTGGAAAAGGTGTTGCTACTAGTTTAGGAGTGTTTATATACTTAGTTCCAAATATAGTTTTAATACTACTTGTAGTATTTTTATTAATTGCATTTTCAACTAAATATGTATCTTTGGCTTCTGTATCAGCAGCAGGATTATTTCCGATATTGGTGCTTTTCATGCCTGTAAAAGAAGGGTTAGGAAAATGGAATATGTTTGGATTTGCCCTTGTAATAGCTTTATTTGTGATATTTAAGCACAGAAGTAATATCCAAAGACTCCTTCATGGGAATGAAAATAAATTTGGAGCTAAAAAATAATTTAAACAATTAAAATATTTTAAATGATTAAAAAAGGAGTAAATTATGGGAAGAATTGTAGTGATGGGAGCAGGCTCTTGGGGGACAGCTCTTGCTAGGATTATGGCGTCGAAGGGAAATGAGGTTACTCTATGGGATTACAACGAAGAGAGAGCAGAATTATTACAGAAAAATAGGGTGAATGAAAAGTTTTTATCTAATGCTGAATTTCCAGAAACTTTAAAGGTAACATCTAAGATAGAAGGATTATTAGATGGAGTAGAATATCTTATCATGTCTGTGCCATCTCAAGTGCTGAGAAGTGTTATGGGCAAAATCAGTAATCAACTGACGGAAAAAACAATAATTGTTAATACTGCTAAGGGGATAGAGATATCTACAGGGATGAGGTTATCCCAGGTGATTAAGGACGAAATATTGGGTAAATTCCATAAAAATATTGTTATCCTTTCTGGACCTACCCATGCAGAGGAAGTAGCAAAAAATCTTCCATCTACAATAGTAGCTGCCGGGGAATCTGAATGTGCTAAAAAAATCCAGGAATTATTTAATACAGAAAGTTTTAGAGTATATGAAAGTAATGATATTATTGGGGTGGAACTAGGCGGTGCAGTAAAAAATGGTATTGCAATAGCTGCAGGAGTCGCTGATGGTATAGGTTTTGGAGACAATACAAAGGCGGCACTTATAACCAGAGGATTAGCAGAAATGGTAAGGTTTGGAGAAGCTCTAGGTGCTAAAGCTGAGACTTTTTCAGGACTTAGCGGGATGGGAGACCTGATAGTGACCTGTGCTAGTACCCACAGTAGAAACAGATATGTGGGACAAAAATTAGGTGAAGGAAAGAAATTACAAGAGATCTTAGATGAGATGGAAATGGTAGCTGAAGGAGTACCGACTGTGAAAGCTGTCTACGAATTAGCTCAAAAGAAGAAGGTGTCAATGCCAATATTAGAAGGTGTCTACAAAGTATTATATGAAGATAAATTAGCAACTGAAATGGTTAAAGAATTGATGACTAGAGACTTAAAGAGAGAATTTTAAAACTAAGGATGATGAGACTATGGAGAGAACAAAAGATTTAGTATCTTTGTATTTAAAAGATATTAGGCAGTACGAAATTTTGACAAAGGAAGAGGAATTAAAACTACTTATAGCGGCCAAAAATGGCTGTGAGGAATCTAAGGAAAAATTAATTCTATCTAACTTACGGTTGGTAGTAAATGTAGCTAAAAAGTATACCAGAAAAGGATTAGGTTTAATAGACCTGATTAGTGAAGGTAATTTTGGGCTTATCCATGCTATTAAAAAATTTGATGTGGATAAGGGATTTAGATTTTCAACTTATGCAGTTTGGTGGATTAAACAATCTATAACTAAGTCTATTATTAGTAAGGGACGGGAGATAAGGATACCATCTTATAAATATGATATGTTGAATAAGATAAATAAATATATTATGAATCATGTGATGGAAACCAGCAAATACCCTGATTTTAATGAGATATCAAAGGGCTTAAATATACCAGAGGACAAGATCCAAAAAGTAATGTTAGAATTTCAAGATCTGATGTCTTTGAATGCATCCATAGGAGAGGATATCTTCTTAGAAGATACCATAAGTCAGCCTGAGGAACAATCCCTTGAAAACCAGGTTTTAAGAGAAATAGGTAAGGAAGAGATTACTAAGATGTTAGACGCTCTGAAACCTCGTGAAAAAGAGATAGTGAAGTTAAGGTATGGAATAGACGGTTATGATATTCATACTTTAGAAGAGATTGGTAAGACTTTTAATATCACTAGAGAAAGGGTTAGACAGATTGAGAAAAAAACTTTATTAAAACTTAAAACAAGGTTTAGTGAAGAATTAAAACCCTATTTATTTAAATAATATAAGTTCCCCGCCTTTTTTGGTGGGGAATCTTTAATTTTACTGGTAGATGTGGTAGAATGAATTGAAATTGAAAATGAAGGTTAAAAGATAGGGAGGTAAAAATTGAAAATAAAAGTAAATAAACAAGAATTTTTAAAAACTTTAAGGACAGTGAGTAAGGCAATCACTGAAAATAAAATAAGACCTATTATCTCAGGTGTATACATGGAGGCCGATGACTCCACCATAATTTTAAAAGGAACAAATTTAGAATTAACTGTTACATCTAAGATGGAAGGAGAAGTAATTGAGGGTGGAAATCTGGTATTTTCTCATCAATTGGTAGAGGAGTACTTGAAAGAAATTAATGATACAGAAATAACTCTTAGTATAGATAATGAAACTCTTTTGATCGAAACTGAAGATTCATCTTCTGAATTTTCTGTTTTTGATGCTTCTGAATATCCTAAAATTAGGGGATTTCAAGGTGGGAAAGAGTACAAATTACCCATAGAACTTTTTGTGAATTTAATGGAAAAATCAAAATTTGCTGCTTCTCAAACTACAGATAATATATCTATAAATTGTTTGAGGATGGAATTGGAAAGCGGGATGCTGAAATTAATCTCAACAGATACTTACAGGCTGGTTTATATAACTGAACAAGTAGACCTGGAGGGGGAATTAAAGGTTAGTATTCCTCTAAAGAGTGTGGAAGCTATAATCAAAATCTTAGCTTCGAAAAAAGTTGAGGATATCACCTTTGCATATGAAGGAAACCAAGTTAAATTTATGGTTGGAGCAACTGAAATTTTAACCAGAGTTATTGATCTGCCATTTCCAGACTATGATGGAATATTAAATGCAACAGGGTATACCAAAGAAGTTTTAATAGATTCAGCTGAATTCAAAAACGTACTTAAAAGGGTGCAAATATTTGTTAGAAATAATGCAGAATCTAAAAATAGTGGGATATTTGAATTTAAAGGTGATTTATTAGAGGTAAGCGGGATATCTGAGATTGCCAAGATCAATGAAACTATAGGTATAAAAAAAGATGGAGAAGATCTGAAGATATCTCTAAATGTAAAATTTTTATTGGATTATCTTTCTTTTATAGAGAAGGGGAAAAATGTTCTCTTGAGTCTTTCTACATCTTGTGGTGCTGTAGAATTAACGATAGAGAATGAAAAGAATTTTAAATATTTAGTGATGCCTTTGGCATTAAAAGATTAAAAATATAAGTGAGCTCAAGTTTTGGTTAAAACTTGAGCTTTTTTTGACGGTGTAATTTTAATATGATATACTAATTAAGAGTACCATATGTAAGAATCCCTTGAATAAATAAGGTTTATAACGGTTTTGTCTGTTAAACCTGATGGAGAAGATGATATGTTGAAAATAGTTATTTTAAGGTGGATATATCTCATATTTTACCTTCTAGTGATCATAGCTAGAAAATTTTCCAAAGAGGAGATTGAAAATAGTAAGATCTCTAAGATATTTATTCGTTTTAATAACGGTGTTGTATTAAAACGATGCAAGGATGTACCTGCAAACAGGGTATCGATCTTACTCCCCCATTGTATTCAAAATTATGAATGCCCGTTGAAGGTGACATCTAGGGTAGAAAATTGTAAAGAATGTGGGAAGTGTAAAGTGGGTAATATCCTGGAATTACAGAGGAAATATGGAGTAAAAGCCAAGATTGCTACTGGGGGAACACTGGCGCGTAAGTTTTTAAAGGAAACAAAACCAAAACTTGTAATAGCTGTAGCCTGTGAAAGAGATTTGGTAGCAGGAATCTATGATGCTTTTCCAATGTCTGTATATGGTGTATTCAACAAAAAAATAAATGGGCCATGTTTTAATACCGATCTTTCAATTCAAGAGATTGAAAGTGTGCTAGAAAAATTAAGATAGGAGGAACTAGTGAAGAAAAGATTATTAATTTTGTCCCTTTTGATCGTAGTGAGTGGTCAAATTTTTGCTACAGATAGAGATGACATGAAATATATTGATAAATTATACGAAGCTAAAGAATATTCCATGGCAACAGATGAATTGAAAACCTTTGTGGGGAAATACCCTGAGAGCAGTTATCAAAAAGTAGCACTAGAAAGACTTTCTAAGACTCTCTATTTGAATAAAGAGTATAAGAGTTCTGTAACTTATTTTAATCAATACTTAAAATTAGATAGATTAAAAATAGATGAAAAAAATGAAGCACATTATTATTTAGCTAGAAATTTGACCTACCTAAAGGATTATAATGGAGCAAAAAAAGAAATAAATTTAATAGATAAAAATTCTCCTAAAAAAATAGATGCTGTTTATTATTTGGGGGTATCCTACTATGAAAATGCCAGATATGAGGAGGCTAAAAAAACTTTTAAATATCTTATTACGAAACCTGAAAGATCAAAGGATGCTCTTCTGTATATATCCCTGTCATCTTATAATAACAAGGAGTATGTGAATAGTACTATCTATTTAGATGAATACTTAAAGGGATCGGCTGAGGGAAAAAACATAGAATTAGCCAGTTATATGTATGGGATGAACCAATATAAGCTGGGCAATAAAGAGTTGGCTATAAAGAAATTAACAGATGTAGAAATAAATTATCCTCAGAGTAAATATATAGCAGATGTAAGATACGGTCTTTTGGATATTTATCTGTCTAATGGAGAGATGACAAAAGCAGATGAGTACTATAAAAAATTAATGGGTGGCAGTAATGAGGAGAAAGCTAATATACTCTTGGCCAATCATTATTTTGCTCAAAAAAATTATGAAACTTCTATGAAATATTATGAACTAGTAGATAATTCTAAGGATCCTAAAGTTATATACGGGTCAGCTTTTAGTATGTTTAAAGTAGGGGAATCAAAGGGGGATATAGAGGGTAAAAAGTTAGTTGAAAGATCAAAAGAAGATTTTAAAAATCTTTTGGGAACAGATTTAAATTCCGAAGGGATCTATTATATGGCATTGATAGATTTTAGAGCTGAAAAATATAGTGAAGTTATAAAAGATTTAAAATCTTACGATGAATCTAAGATGAAGAGGGAATATAGGAATAATATAGATCTCTTTTTGGGAAAATCATATTTTGAGACAAAAAACTATAAAAAAGCCAAAATTTATTATACCGATGTCTACAATAGAACACAGAGTAAGGAAGGTCTTTATCAATTGATCTTGGTTAACAGCAGATTAGGAGATATTCAAAATACAAGGTTAAGATTTGACGAATATAAAACTAAATTTTCTACAGATATTGAGTACAGACAAAAGATCTATCTTATAGTAGGAAATACATACTATAAAGGTGGAGATATAAAGGGAGCTAAAGATACTTATAAAGAATATCTGAGATCTTATAACGATACTAAAATTTCAGAAAACTTAATAACTATTTTAGTTGCAGATGGAAGTTATAAGGATCTGATAACATACCTGACTCCCCAGCCTAAAACGGCAGAAAATAGATACCTTTTAGGAGTTGCATATCTGGGACTGACACAATATGAGAAAGCGGCAGAAAAATTTGAAGGTGTAATAATAGGAAAAGATGCAAGTCTGGTTCAAAAAGAAAAAGCCAGTTATAATCTGATAAAAACTCATTTTGCTGCTAAAAATTATGGTGATGCCATAAGATCTGCAAAACAATATTTCGCAGTGAATGAATATAAAAAATATAGCCATGAAGTTATGGATTTAGAAGCACTTTCAAACTTTAGAATGGGAAAATATTCAGAGGCCAGGGAAATATTTGGTGAACTGGGTAAAAATCAAAAGTATAAAGGATATAGCCAGTTTCAAATAGCGGAAACATATTACAATGAAGGGAAATTTGACTTGTCTTTTAAGGGGTATAACGACCTCTACGAAGAGAATAAAAAAGGTGAATATGCTTTAAGATCTTTATACTGGGGGATAAATATTCTTTATACCCAGGAAAAATATGAAGATGTAATTAAAAAAAGTGGAGAATTCAATTTAGAATATCCAGAGAGCAATTATATAGCGGATGTTAATTTTTATAGAGCAGATGCATATTTCAAATTAAATGATATAAAGAGTGCGGCTAAAACTTATACAAAGATATATCAAGATACAGCGGATGAAAAATTAAAAAATAAAACGGCTAAGGAACTTACAACTTTGTATTACAACGTGGATGACTATGAGAATGCCAACCTATGGAAGGAAAAAATAAGTGATTCCAATGAAAAGATATATTTATCGGCACTTATCTATGAAAAACAAGGAAAGATTGATCTTGCTGTAGTTGAGTATAAAAAACTGATAGATAGTGTGGAGTATGGAAGTAAAGTTAACTTTAATTTAGCAACTTACTACTATAGGGAAAAAAACTACGATGAGGCAAAAAAATATTATGAAAATATATTAAAGGTAGAAAATGGTCCCTATAAGGATACTGCTACATATCGTATAGGACAGATATACTTTAACTCAAAGGATTACAGTAAGGCACTTAGAAACTTTATGAGGATAGAACTTTTATATGAAGAAAGTAATCTGAGGGAAGCTGCAAAATTAAAGATTGCAACGACCTATGAACTTCAAAAAGAGGATGAAAAAGCTAAAAGAACCTATGAAGAGTTCTATGAAACTTATCCTAAGAGTAAGTACAGAGGCTTAATCTTAGAAAAATTATTGGTGATAAACATCAATGGAAATAAGATAGAGAAAGCCAAAATATATTACGATGAACTATTGGTAGTAAATAAAGGTGTTGCAGAAAATTATACTTCATATTTTGAAAAAAAAGAAGATAAAAAAGAGGATGTAGTACAGGTAAACACTGGAAGCAAAAAAGAAGTTAAAGAGGAAAAAAAATCAAACAATAATTAGGAGGATCACATGAGAAGATTTATAAGTGGATTATTACTACTAATGATGTCTATGAGCATTTTTGCCGAGGGAACTGGAGCAGAGATTCAAAAAGAAGTCAGTGGTGTCAACAAAAGTACTACAACAGAGGGTAGGATATTATTGGAAGGAAAAGAAAAAGATCCTACATTACAGGCAGTTGACCTGAATTTGATAAACAATGAAAATCAAAAATTAGAGACTACTAATATAGAATATAATCAGGCTGAGCAGACAGATGATCTTTTAGCAGATGTAAGTGAGACAAAAACCCAGCCTAACTATGTAGTATGGGGGCTGACTATATTAGGAGTATTGGTAGCAGGACTGGCTTTAGGATCAAAATAAAGACTTATAAAATATAAATAAGGAGAAAAAAATTATGATAGAAATATTTAAAAGTGGCGGAATGTTGATGTATGGGATTCTCCTACTATCTATATTGGGAACAACAGTAATAATAGAGAGATTTGTATATTTTTTAAAGAATGAAAAGGGAATAAAAGATCAGTTAAAAGCACAGTTAGAGGAAGCAATTATCTCTAAAGATAAAGAGTTAGCTGTAAGCTTATGTGAAAGTGAGAATTCATCTAGTTTAAAAGTATTAAAAGAGCTTATATTAGAGCATGATTTTAATGGAGAGGTAGATATCGAATATCTGGAAGAAAAAGCCAGAGAAAGAGCATTGATAGAGATTCCTAAATTAGAGAATCATATGTGGTTATTAGGAGTGGTGGCTCATGTAACTCCATTGGTAGGATTATTAGGAACGGTGTCTGGAATGATCGCAGCATTTAGAGTTATTGCAGTAGTAGGATCAGGAAAGCCAGAGATGCTTGCAGACGGTATATCCCAGGCTTTAATCACTACAGCAGCAGGACTTACAGTAGCCATACCGGCACTTATATTATATAATTATTATAATAAAAAGATCGATCATGTGGTAAATGAAATAGAAAAAACTACCGTTGAGTTTATCAACTCTCTTAGAAAGTAAGGGGGGGCTATGAAAATACAAAGACTGAAAAGGAAAAATAGTAAAAGTTTGATCTTGGATATGACTCCATTGATAGATGTAGTATTTTTACTCCTAATATTTTTTATGGTGGCTACAACGTTTCAAGATGTAGATTCTAGTGTAAACATCGAACTGCCAAAATCCAGTTCAGAGCATAAAATAACTATTAAAACTTTGGAAGTAAAGATAAATAAAGACTTAGAAATTTACCTTATAGTAAAGGATTTAAAAGGTAAAAATGAGATGATGAAAGTAGATCAGGGAGATCTAAAGAAAAAATTAGGTCAAAAATTAGAACTTGCAGAGGATAAAAATGTAATTGTAAGTGCTGATAAGAGTGTAAACTACCAATCTCTCATAGAGGTGTTAGATATAGCTAAAGAAGCGGGAGCGGGTTCATTAGACCTCAATACTAAAAGTTTAGATTAGGAGGTGATAAGGTGAAAACAGATAGAAATGATTATTTTAATAAAATATTTGTAGGAGTCCTTATCCTTCATATAATATTCCTCTATATAATGCCAGGTTTAAAAAAAATAGTTATACAGGAGCCGGAAGTAAGTAAGATCACCATTGGGATAAACAACTATTCTGTTGATAGTGCTCCTAAGAAAATTATTGAAAATGAGAAATCTGCTGAAATTATAGAACCAAAAGAAGTTTTGCCGGTAGAGGAAAAAGAGGTAAAAGTTACAGAGAAAAAAGAGGAGATAAAAAAAGAAATTCCTGAGAAGATAGAGGAAAAAGCGGAAGCCCCAAAGGTGTTACAGGTTACCCAGTCATTTGATGACTTGGATATACTGGAAAGCTTGGATTCTCCCAGGGAGATCAATAAAAGCAGGGAAGATATGAAACCTAAAATAATAAAGGTTTCAGAGGTAGAAGATAGGAATAAAAACAATGAATTTAAAGACAGGGAATTAAATGAAGTTACTGATAATTCAAAAGATAAAATTGAAGAGAATTTAGATCAAGTAGAAGCTGCAATAGTTGATAATAGATCGGAAAAAATTATGGTGACAAATGACTCGAAAGACGGGGTAGAAGATATAAGATGGAATAACCTCATGAGTGAAGAAAATCCAAATATAGTAGGGCCTAAATCAGGGTTAAAAGTAGGATCTGTAGACGGAAAATCCAAAGTTATCTGGGACTCATCCAATAAAGATCCCAAATATCCTCTGGAAGCCGAGAAAAATGCTCAAACTGCCGATGTAAAGATAATTTTAGATGTAGATGCTGATGGGAAGGTACTCAGAGTAAGATTGATAAAAACAGGGGTAGATATAATAGATAGAGCTGTGGAAAGTAAAGCCCGTGACTGGAATATAAAACTTATAAATAGCGGGATGGCTATAAGCGGAAGTGTCATGGTAGAATATAAATTTAAGTTAAAAGGTAGGGAATAGATGAATATATTAGGGATAAATTTAACGGAAAAAATAAAAGAATCATTACTAGAGAATTTAGATGGAGATTTTTCTTTTGAAAATAGTTACAGTAATATAGGTGATTACATAGAGAATACTAAATACAATCTGATAGTTATGGATATAGATGGTTTAGAAGAGATAGATAAGACTAAAACAGTGATAAAAGAGATCTATGATAATCAGAATAAGGCTATAATTGTAGCACTGGGAGAAAGAGCAACTTTAAATCTGATAGCCTGGGCAATTCAACTGGGAATATATGATTATCTTCTTAAACCCATTGAAGAGGACGAAGTAATAAAGATCGTTGAAAAAGCATTAAAAGATCAAAAATTAAAGGCTGAAAAACTGAAGAAAAAAGAGACTCCTAAGGGGACGGTAATTGGAAACAGCCCTAAGATGGTAGAAGTATATAAAAAAATTGGTAAGGTAGCCACAAATAAAATACCGGTATTGATCAGTGGAGAAAAGGGAAATGGTAAAAAAGCGGTGGCTAAGTCTATCCATAGATTCAGCTGTCTGAAGGAAAAACCATTTGTCAGTGTAAACTGTACAGCATATCAAAAAGAGTTCTTAGACAGAAAGTTGTTTGGATATGAAAAGGGAAATATATTTGAATCACAGGTAGAGCAAATAGGTATTTTAGAAAAGGGTTATGGGGGATCGATCCATTTAGGGAACATAGAATCATTAGATCTGACTCTTCAGGCAAAATTATTAGGAGTACTTCAAGAGGGAGCGTTCTTCAGAGTAGGTGGATCAAAGCTGATTAAAACCGATATCAGGATCATAGCCACTACCAGCGTGAACTTAGAAGAGCTGATAATGAATGGAAATTTCATAGAAGAACTATATCATAGATTGAGAATATTAGAGATAGAGATACCGCCACTAAGAGAGAGAAAAGACGATATACCTCTTATGATCCATCATTTCATCAAAAGATTTAATGAGGAATTTTCTAAAGGAGTCAAAGGAGTATCTACTCCGGCTATGAAAAAAATAATGAGATATGACTGGCCGGGAAATGTAAGGGAATTAAAATCAGCTGTGAAATCAGCCATGGTATTATCTAGAGGAAAGAGTATCTTAGTAGAAGATCTGCCTTCAAATATTATTGGAAATAAAACTACCAAAAGAAGGGGAGATGTCCAAGACTGGATATTGTCTGACTGGGTAGAGGGAGAGATCCAAATGTTACAGGGATCCAACCAAAAAGACTATTATGGAAATATAATATCTAGAGTAGAGAGAGAATTAATCAGACAGGTATTAGAAGTGGCCAACGGGAAAAAAGTAGAAGCAGCAGAAACGCTGGGAATAACAAGAAATACATTAAGAACAAAGATGAATAACTATAATTTAGATTAGAGTTTGAGGAGATAAGATGCATATAACACTTTATAGAAAGTATAGACCCAGTACCTTTGATGAGGTAGCTGGAGAAACCGATATAATAAAAACTATAAAAAATTCTTTAAAGGAAAATAAGATGGCTCATGCATATTTATTTACAGGGCCTAGAGGAGTAGGAAAGACTACTACTGCAAGACTGATAGCCAAGGGATTAAATTGCATGGAAAACGGTGTTACTGATACACCCTGTAATAAATGTGAAAACTGTATAGACATCAGTAAAAATAAGTTTATAGACCTTATAGAGATTGATGCTGCATCAAATCGTGGAATCGATGAGATCAGGTCGTTGAAAGATAAGATAAACTATCAACCTGCCAAGGGAAGAAAAAAAGTATATATAATAGACGAGGTCCATATGCTGACTAAGGAAGCTTTTAATGCTCTCCTAAAGACATTGGAAGAACCTCCGGCTCATGTTATCTTTATCCTGGCAACGACTGAACCAGACAAGATATTAGAGACTATTATCTCAAGGTGTCAAAGGTATGATTTTAAACCTGTAAACCAAAAAGAATCCATAGACCACCTTCTTATGATAGCTGAATCTGAAGGGGTAAAAATAGATAATTCTAGTTTAAAATTGATCTATGAAAAATCTGGCGGGAGTATGAGAGATGCTATCTCTATCTTTGAAAAATTGATATCTTCATGTTATGGTGAAGAAATTACTTTAGAAAAGACAGAGAAAATATTAGGAGTTATTCCAGAAAAAAAACTAGCAGAATTTTTGGAGATTATCTCAAAGAATGACCTGGTGAATGGAATCAACTTTTTAGATAGCTTATGGAATGACTCTATAAATGTAGAGGAGTTTTTAAAAAGTTTTGCTTACTACCTAAAGGAACTGATGATTGGGAAAAAATCTCCCTTTAATATAATGAAATCTATAGCAATTATAGAAGATATATTTGAGGTAATGGGTAAATTCAGGTATGAAGAGGATAAGAGAATCTTAGGATATGTGATCTTACATAAGATAACAGAATTTAAAGAGGAAAAAGTAGTGACTCATGAACTGCCTGTACAGGAAAAAATAGTTGAAAAAATAGTATATGTCGAAAAAGAGATTCCTGCTGGTTCCGAAGAAGCAGTAGAAACTCCTAAGATAGCAGAAAAAACAGTAGATATAAGTATAGATGATGTTAAAACAAATTGGAATGATATTGTAAATGAAGCAAAGAGAAGAAAGATGCCGTTGATCTCATTTTTATCTACTGCTACACCTACTAAGATAGAAGATGGTTTTCTCCATATTGGATTTTATGCAGAAAACAGGTTCCATAAGGAAAGCATGGAAAAGCCATATTACAACGATATATTCTTAGGTGTACTCAAGGATAAATTTGGAGGAAGAGTACTTGTAAAATATGATCTTTTAAATGAGAAGAATAAAGTTGTAGAAGATAAAAGTGATTTTGTAGAAAGAGTAGTGGACTTTTTTGATGGTGAACTTATCTAATTCTTAACTAATTATGGGAATTATGATACAATAAGGACTGTGGAAGTAAATGAAAAAGGGAGGCACAAATCATGATCAGAGTAACTTTAAATATTATCTTATTGTTTTTAGCGTCATCATTGATACCATTGGGGTCATTTGTCTTACCGGCCTATAAAATAAAAAGATTGCCTAAATTAAATTCTAAAAATAGACTCTTGGCAAACTTAATTTCTGGTGGAGTAATATATTTTATAGATGATAAATTGTTCTTTGTCTATGTAGGATTTTTTCTTTTATTAGAGGGAGCTTATTATCTGTTTGAGAGAACTTCTATAGATATATTTGACAGGATATTTATTTCAACTACAATAACTACAGCAGTGGGATATCTATTTATGAGAGCATTTATAGGGACACCAAATGATCTGGTAACAATATTAGATGGTATGTACAGGGAATACCTGATTTTAGATCAAAGTATGATAACTATCATGATGGGTTATATTAAACAGCACTTATTATTTGTGATGTTTACCTACTCACTGATAATAAATTATTTTACATATTTTATACTTAAGGGGAAAACATACAGAAAGTGGAATATTTCCTACCTATGGGTATTGATATATATAGTTACATTTTTTATAGACAGGACTTTAAAGATCGATAATTTTTATGTTAAAAATTTATATTCAATAACTACTTTGATATATGTAGTTTATGGAATTAAAGTTTTATATAATATGTTTAGAGAAAGAATAAAATGGAGAGTTTACGGGAAGGGACTAGCAATAGTAACTGCATGTTTTTTTCCAATAGGGATCTTTATTTTAGGTGTAATGAATAGTTTTGGAATAATAAAAATAAATAAAAGGAGGAAATAAAATGTCAAAGATAAAAGTGATACTTAATACAGACGTAGCAGGGCAAGGAAGAAAGGGTGACATAGTAAGTGTATCGGAAGGATATGCTAAAAACTTCTTATTAAAGGGAAATAAAGGAATTATAGCAACTGATGAAGAGATGAAAAAATTAGAGGCTAAAAAAAATAAAGCAGCAGCAAAAGATCAAGCTGAAACAGCTGTAGCAGAGGAACAAGCTAAGGTATTAGGAGAAAAGACTTTATTCATGAAGGTAAAAGCTGGAGAGAATGGAAAGGTATTTGGTTCTATAACTAACAAAGAAATATCTGAGGCAATAAAAACTCAATTTGATATGGTAATAGATAAGAAAAAAATAGATGGAAGTATAAAAAAAATAGGTGAACACAAAGTAAATTTAAAATTACACAAAGGTGTAAAGGCTAGCTTAAAAGTAATAGCTGAGAGAATGTAGGAGAAAATATGCAAGGTATAGATAAGTTAAAGATGGTTCCAACCAGTGTAGAAGCTGAAAGGTCGGTATTGGGAGGGGTTTTATTAAAACCTGATTCTCTGGAAGATATTGTAGAGATAGTAAAATCGACTGACTTTTACAAGGGAGCACATAGAAATATTTATGAAGCGATGTTGGTGGCCTATTCTAAAGGGGAAGTAATAGATCCTGTAGTTTTGATAAATACACTGAAAAAACAAAACAAATTTGAGGAAAGCGGCGGAGAAGCTATTTTATATGAGATTATAGAACAGGTTCCTACAGCTGCAAATATCTTAACTTATGCCAGAATAGTGAAGGAAAAAGCTACACTGCGTAAATTAGGAGATATAGGTACTCAAATAGTAGAGATGACCCATGAAGGTTATGAAGATATAGATGATATATTGGATAAAGCCGAAGGGATGATCTTTAAGATTGCTGAAAATAAAGAGAGTAAAGATGTAATAGAAGTAAAAGATATTATATCCCAGGAATATGAAAGACTAGAAAAATTAATGGATAATAAGGGAATGACAACTGGAATCTCCTCAGGGTTTAAACACTTTGATGAGATGACCAATGGTTTTCATCCTTCAGACCTGGTGATCTTAGCAGCCAGACCAGCTATGGGTAAGACGGCATTTGTTCTGAACCTGGCATTAGAGGCTGCTGTAGAAGAGAAAAAGAGTGTTATGATATTCAGTCTAGAGATGTCAAATTCTCAATTACTTCAAAGATTCTTAGCTGCAAAGGCTAGGATTCCACTTTCAAACTTAAGAAATGGTTTTTTAGAAGCTGATCATTGGGTAAAATTAGGATCAGCCAGTTCAAAATTGGCCGAATCCAGTATCCAAATAGCTGATATGCCTAATATAAATGTTATGGAAATAAGAGCCATGGCAAGAAGAGCCAAGGCAGCAGGAAAGTTAGATATGATAATAATAGACTATCTGCAGCTTATAAAGGGTAGAGATAAAAATGGTGAATCACGTCAACAAGAGATCTCAGATATATCCAGATCACTTAAAATTATAGCCAGAGAATTAGAAGTGCCGGTAATAGCACTGTCACAGCTTTCACGTGGTCCGGAACAAAGAGCTGACAGGAGACCAATGCTGTCAGACCTAAGAGATTCAGGTGCTATTGAGCAGGATGCCGATATGGTAGTATTCCTCTATAGAGATGACTACTATAACGAAGAGAGTGAAGATAAGGGAATTGCCGAAGTTATCATAGGTAAGCAGAGAAATGGTCCTGTAGGAACGGTAAAACTACGATTCTTCCATGAATATACACAATTTGGAGATTATACAACAAGTATAAGTTAAATAATCATAATTGGTTTTTCAAACAGAATATGGGTTCAACTTTATGTACGGGTAATTCATGAATTACCCGTACTGTAGTTTATGGTAAAAAATAAAAATAGTAATAAAAGTTAGGGTGCAAGTCTGCTTTTTATAAACATATATATAAAAGGAGATGTAAAGATGAAAAAAAGAGTAGAATTATTAGCTCCAGCAGGAAATTTTGAAAAGTTAGAGATGGCATTTCATTATGGTGCTGATGCAGTATTTTTAGGTGGAAAAGAATTTAGTTTAAGAGCAGGTGGACACAACTTTGACAGAGAAGAGTTAGTAGAAGCTGTTAAATATGCTCATGCCAGAGATAAAAAAGTATGGGTAGCGCTAAATATAATTCCACATAATGATGAGATGGATGCTTTACCGGAATATGTACAATTTTTGGAAAAAACAGCTGGAGTAGATGGTGTTATAGTAGCAGATTTAGGGATTTTAGAGATAGTTAAAGAGAACTCTAACTTACATATAAGTGCAAGTACTCAAGCCAGTAACACTAACTGGAGATCAGTTAAGATGTGGCAGGAGATGGGTGCTTCAAGAGTTGTTTTGGCTAGAGAAATTTCACTGGAGAATATCAAAGAAATCAGGGCTCGTGTTCCAGATATTGAGATAGAAGTATTTATTCATGGAGCACTATGTATGTCTGTATCAGGTAGGTGCTTACTAAGTAACTATATGATAGGAAGAGATGCAAATCGTGGAGACTGTGCTCAATCTTGCAGGTGGAAATATAATGTGATGGAAGAGGATAATAACGGAGATAAGAAACCTGTTTATACTGAAGATGATCCTACACATATATTTAACTCAAAAGATCTATGCACAATTGAATTCATAGACCAGATATTAGATGCAGGTGTTGATTCATTAAAGATTGAAGGAAGAATGAAGGGTATTTATTATGTTGCAACAGCTGTAAAAGTTTACAGAGAAGCAATCAATAGATACTATGAAGGAAACTTTGAATATAGTGAAAAGTGGTTAAGAGAGCTTGAAACAACATCCCATAGAAAATATACATCTGGTTTCTATTTTAATAAACCGAATTCAGATTCACAAAATTATAACAATAGAAATTCATATAGCCAGAGTCATCAATTGGTTGCAAAAGTAGCAGAGAAACTAAGTGAAAATGAGTATATCTTAGAAGTAAGAAATAAAATATTTACTGGAGAAGAGCTGGAAGTAGCAAGTAATAATGGTAATCCAAAGATTATTGTATTACCAGAGATGGAGATAACAAAGAAGAGAGTAACAAGTGTAGTAACTGATGCTAATCCTAACTCTGTTGTAAGGGTAAAGATAGATGCAGATATTAACAGACTTGATATGATAAGAAGGGTTTTACCAGAAGCAGAATAGAGGCGAAAGGAATATGAAGTTTTATACAGGCAGGTATAATTTAGGTTTTTATAATTTTTTATTGATTCCATAAATTTTTACTGTCCTAGAGGTTAAAGAAACCACAGGTAAATTAAAATAATCTGTGGTTTTGGTTTATGAAAATATTATGAAAATGAAGGTGCAAGAAATTCATGAGATTTTTAAGGAGTAAAAAAAATGAGAAAAACAGAATTAGTGGCCCCAGCAGGGAATATGGAAAAATTAAAGTTAGCTTTTGAAAATGGAGCTGACAGTGTATTATTAGGTGGGAAAAAATATAACCTGAGAACAGGAAGTCATAACTTTACAGATAAAGAGTTAGAAGAGGCTGTAAGTTATGCCAAAGAAAATGATAAAAAAATATGGGTAACACTGGATATTATTCCGCATAACCATGAATTAGAAGGTTTAGATGAATATGTTAAATATTTAGAAACTATTGGTATTCATGGGGTTATGGTAGGAGATTTAGGAGTTTTTCAGGTTGTCAGAGAATTTTCTAACTTAAAGATAAGTGTATTAACTCAAGCAAGCAATACTAACTTTAGAGCTGTTAGGATGTGGAAAAAATTAGGAGCTTCCAGAGTTATCTTAGCCAGAGAGATATCTATTGAAAATGTAAGGGATATCAGGGAAAAAGTTCCTGAGATTGAATTAGAAATCTATGTTCATGGAGCTATGCATATGTCTACATCTGGTAGAAGTTTACTGACTAGTTATATGTCTTCTAAGGAAGAAAACTTAGATTCAAATAATGCACAGTGGAAATATTCTGTAGAAGAGTTAACAAGACCTGGAGAATATATGCCGGTATTTGAAGATGAGCATGGAACTCATATCTTCCATTCAAAGGATCTATGTACAATTGAAAATTTAGATAAAATTTTAGAATTAGGTGTAGATGCCATAAGAATTGAGGGAAGAATGATGAATAATGACTACTTAACTACATCGGTTAGAGTTTACAATGAGGGGATCAATGATTTCTATAATGGGAACTTTAATGTAAAAAAAGAGTGGTTAGAAGATTTAGAAGAAGCTTCACCAAGGGAATTTACTAAAGGGTTCTATTTTGGTATAGAAGGTAAGAGGTCAATATAGAAATTTAAATAAAAAGCCTAGATATATATAAATATCTAGGCTTTTTTAGTGATTAGATTTTAAAAATATCTTACCAGCAGATATATAATACTCAAGATAAGGGATTGAAGGGTAATAACTATTCCAAATTTAAAAAAATGAAAAAAACCTATATCTTTTCCTGCTTTTTTTGCTATATTAGCTCCTACAATATTAGCTGCGGCTCCTATGAGAGTCATATTACCACCAAAACATACACCCATAGAAAGTGCCCACCACAGGGGAGCAGTATTTTCTCCCATTTGAGGGATGAGTTCTCCTATTATCTTAGTAAATGAAATTGTATAGGGAACTACTCCGATTATTGGGGCAAATATAGTGGAGGAGATCACCGTCAGAATAACAGTTAATTTTGAATTACCATTGGTAATATATAGTATGAAATCACCAATATCACTGATCAATCCAGTAGCAGCAAGACCATCTACCAAGATAAATAATCCGGCAAAGAAAAATAGTGTTGACCACTCTATTTTTTTATAAATTTCATCGGGATCTTTTTTTGTTATAAGGATTAGGATGGTCGCTCCAGAGATAGAGATTACAGCTAATCCTATACCTGTAATTACATTGGAAATAAATCCAGACATAACTAAAATAAAAACTATGATTGATTTTTTTAAAAGAATCTTATCTTTTATTATTCTGCTTGCATCCATCTCCATAATTTTAACTTTTCTCATCCTGGAAACATGTAGTTTTTTATGGAAAAAAATGACCATAAGAATTAGAAAAAAAATCATGTTTATAAGAACAATAGGGCCCATATTAAGGAGAAAATCATTGAAACCTAAACCGGACTTTGTTCCTATAATTAAGTTAGGCGGATCTCCGATTAAGGTAGCTGCACCTCCTATATTGACAGAGAAGACTTCGGTAAGAAGAAATGGCAGGGAGTCTATCTTTAGTTGTTCGGCAATCAGTATAGATATTGGAAAAATTAGGAGGATCGTTGTAACGTTATCTAAGAGTGCAGATGCTAATGCCGAAACTATTCCTAAAAAAATCATGATTTTAACAGGATCTCCCTTGGCTAACTGGGCTATCTTTATTGCTGTCCACTGAAATATACCTGTTTCTGCCATTATATTCACAATGATCATAAGACCCATAAGTAAAATTAAGATCTCTATATTGCTGCTAATAGCGTGAAGAGCTTCGTGTTCGTCTATAACTTTAAAAAATACTACAGCAGCTCCTCCAATAATTGCACTTGAAGACCTGGGTATTTTTTCAGTTATGATAAAATAAAAGGTTATTATGAATACTATAATTGCTATTACAAGATCTAAATTCATGAGCTGCATCACCTCGATTTTATAATTAATTTATACACCGGTTTTAGACACTATCCTTTAAAATTAATTTTAGAAGATCGACAAGAATAATGGAGTAAATTTTATTTGCATCCTAATATTTATCACTGAAACAGAATTATTCTCAGAGGAGTTATTAAGTTTTTTACGTAAATTATTGTAATGTATAATTTATGTAAAATAGGAGGGACTATGTCTACAAAGTACAAAATTATTGAAGTGATCAAGGGGGATATAACAAAATTAAAGATTGACGCAATTGTAAATGCAGCTAACAATGGTTTGTTTGGAGGGGGAGGAGTCGATGGTGCAATTCATAGAGGTGGTGGAAAGGGAATTGATGATCAGTGCAGGGTTATCAGAGAAAAGCAGGGAGGATGTAAAACCGGAGAGGCAGTGATAACAACAGGTGGAAATCTTGAGGCAGACTATGTGATACATACTGTGGGACCTGTATGGAATACTGAAAAAAATAGCGAAGAATTTTTATCAAACTGCTATAAAAACAGCTTGGCCTTGGCTGTACAAAACAGCATAGAAAGTATAGCATTTCCATGTATTAGTACTGGGATTTATGGATTTCCAAAAGATCTGGCTGCTGAGATTGCAATTTCAAGAATCATAGATTTTTTAAAGGATAATGTAAGTATTAAAAAAATTATTATCGTATGTTTTGAGGAGGAATCCTTTAACATTTATAAAAACTTATTAAGTCTTTATAATTAATATACTTATTTTTATATCTTTTAAACATTGGTTTTTTAAAGAGATAAAAAAAATTTCCAGCCTGAACCTTCTAATTTAAATACAACTATTTTTTTTACTTCTTACGTTGTCAAATTAAATGCAACACTTTTCAATTTCACCCCAAAATACTTCTTTTGGGGTTTTCCAATTTAAACACTTCCTTGGTCTATTATTAATTTTGTTTACCGCTTTATAAAATTCACATCTCTTTATCTTACTAAAAATAGTCCCTTTAGGGAAAGTTCTCCTTAATAAACCGTTTGTATTCTCATTTGTTCCTCTCTCCCATGAGTGATAAGGGTTAGCAAAATAAGCTTTAATACCTAATGCTTCCTCTAATTCTTTAAATTTAGAGAATTCTTTCCCGTTATCCGATGTAAATGTTTTTATGTATTCTTTAGGTATATATTTAAAATTCTCTATTGTTGCCTCATTAAAAGTATCTGATTTTCTATTAATCATTAGCTCCGCTACAAGATATCTTGATTTCCTATCAACATAAGTCATCATAGCACCTTTTTTCCTGCGCCAACGATAGTATCGCTTTCAAAATGACCAATCTCACTTCTATCATTCGCTTCTTCAGACCTTTCTTCTATCATCTTTTTATTAGGGATTTTACCCCTTGTTTCTTTCAATCCTCTAGGCTTTTGTTTGCCTTTTCTAGTTAAAAGGTATTTAGTACTCTCCGTAAGAAAATCAAGATATATTGCTCTATAAATTGTTTTAAATGAAATAGAATATTGGTTGTCTAATTTAGCTCTTCCTGATATTTGTTCTGGACTCCAACCTGATTCTAACTTTTCTTGAATATCTACCAAAAGGATCGAATCTCTTAATTTGTGCTTTCTTCCACAAAGTTGTTTTCTTTTTTTGTATAAAAACTGGGCTTTATTAGGAGTGTACTCACCATCAACTGAATTTCTATTAATTTCTCTATAAATACTAACTCTATTTTTCTTTAATTTAGCTGCAATAAAACTAATTGATTTTTTTTGCGCTAAAAATTTAAATATACTTTCTCTTTCTTCAATGGTAAAATGTTTATGATTCATAAATACTCCTTTAATGTTTGGTCGCACTTACATTATACCAAGGAAATATTTATGAATTTTTTTTGTTGCATTTAATTATACAATTCAAGCTTTAAAAATTCTTTTATATTCTATATATTTAAAATATTCCCGGGAAAGGATAAAGTTTTCCTCTGTTAAATCCTTAGAGGCAATAGTTATATGGGGAATAAAATTGAGATCTGCAGTTTTCATCTTGTGTTTTATTAATATTTTTTCATCTATATGTTTTTTTAATCTCAAGAGCTCATTATTTTTTTCTATGGATATATAGATAACCCTTTTCTCAAAATATGAAAATCCATTTAATTTTACAGAAATATTTTTTATTAATAGTTCATTTAAGACCGGTTTTAAAGAAAGAATCTTTTGTTCGTTACTCTGAAAAGGGGGAATCAGAGTTATATGTGAGGGCAATCTTAGTGCATGCTTTGAATTAAATTTCTTCATGCAAATTTTTTTAAATTTTTCTATCTCTGCCAAAATATCCTCAGGTGGCAGTATCGCGATAAAATATAATTCTTTTTTTTCGTGTTTATTTTTCATAATTATTCCCCCTTTATTTTCATTAAGGTATACATCTATATTAACTATTCTCCTTTAATTTTAGAGGAGATAATCTTATAAAAAAGGATTTTTTATTTTTTATAGAAACTATTATAATAAATAATTTTTTTATGATAGAATTAACAGAGAAAAAGAGAAAGAATTTGAAAAATCTATCTAAAAGATTAATTTTTAATGATGAAATTTACAGAGGAGGGAAAAAATCCTATGCGTTATCCTAAAATAATTTATTTTTTATTGATTTTATTTCCATTATTAACTGGATGCAGTACTGCTAAACATGGTTCATTTATAACAAGTACACATATCCAAAATAATCATGGTAATACCGAAGAAATAGGTCCTGTAAAGGGAAGCAGTTGTCAGACAATGATGTTTTATGTATTACCTATGGGTTCTGCTCCTTCAACCAATGAAGCTATTGAGGCGGCTAAAAATCAATATCCGGGAACTAAATATATTTCAGATATATCTATCGATGACAGGGTTGAATGGAAGGTTGGGTATTCTATTCAGTGCATTACTGTAGAGGGAATAGCACATAAATAATTTTAATAGTTGGAGGAGTTTAATTATGAAGAAAAGAGTTATCTTAATTATGGGTGTTATTTTGTTATTTACATCGTGTTATAAAACAGAAGTTAAAGATGAAAAAATAACAGCAAAAGAAGGTCAGCTTGTAGGAGCACCCTATGAGCTGGAACTGGATCAGAGAGGGGAAGATGCATTGGTTTTTATAAGATCAACTGAAAAAGATCTGGGGAAAGTAAGCAGGTATAGAAGACAAATAGTAGCAGGAGTTAACCATTATTTTGAATTCACTAAAATGGGAAGACCACCTATGGAAGTTATAGTATATGAAAATTTAGATGGTGAATATAAGGTAATGTCCAAGGGAGTTTTAGAGTAAAAAAATTGTGTAATGATAAAGGTAATTTTAGGAGGATATAAGGTGAATGATTGGTTAAATATATTAGCAGGTGGAGGATCTGCTATAGTAGTATGGATAATTGGAAGGGTAGTTATTTCTAATTGGAAAAGAAATAAAAAAATAGAGAAAGAATGGGAAGCTAAGGAGAAAAAAAGGAAAAATATAAAGAATAAGAAAAAAAATAAATAGAAACTAGAAAGTCAGCAGAAGCCGACTTTTTTTGTTTTAGATGTGAGGATAAAAATTAAACTATGAAGGTAAAGATAGAGAAAAAATAGGAGGAGAGATGGCAAAAATATTTAAATTTAATGAAGATGCACGGGAGAAATTGAAGACAGGTGTAGATACCCTGGCAAATACAATAAAAGTTACTCTGGGACCTAAGGGAAGAAATGTAGTTTTAGGGAAACAATACGGGCCTCCACTTATAACAAATGACGGGGTATCCATTGCAAAGGAGATCGAATTAGAAGATATATTTGAAAATATGGGAGCAGAGTTGATAAAAGAAGTGGCTATAAAAGCCAATGATGTGGCAGGTGATGGAACTACTACAGCCACGGTACTGGCTCAAGCCATTGTAGAGGAAGGTTTAAAGGTTGTATCTGAAGGGGCAAATCCTGTTTTTATAAAAAAAGGGATAGAGCTAGCAACTACTAAGGTAATGGAACTTCTAAAAGAAAAAAGTAAAATCATTGAAAATAAGGAGGAAATTATCCAGGTAGCAAGTATATCAGCTGCCGATGAAATTATAGGAAAATTAATAGCTGATGCCATAGAAAAGGTCAGTGAAACAGGTGTAATTACTGTGGAGGAAGCCAGTTCAATAGAGACTACCTTAGATGTAGTGGAAGGGATGCAGTTTGATAAGGGCTATTTGTCTCCATATATGGCAACTAATACAGAAAAAATGATAGCTGTTATAGAGAACCCGTATATATTAATAACGGACAAAAAGATACAAAATATGCAGGAGATCCTGCCTATATTGGAGGAATGTATGAAAGGGGGGAGACCTCTGCTGATAATAGCTGAAGATATTGAAGGAGAAGTGTTAAATACCCTTGTATTGAATAAATTAAGGGGGACCCTAAATGTAGTGGCAGTAAAACCTCCTGCCTTTGGAGATCGTCGTAAGGCTATCTTAGAAGATATAGCCATCCTTACTGGGGGAACTTTGATATCAAATGAAAAAGGAATGAATATATCTGATACCATAAGTCTGCATCTGGGAGGTGCTGCTAAGGTAAAGATAACACAGGATAGTACTGTTATCGTAGGAGGAATGGGAAATGATGGATTAGTTTATTCTAGATTAAAGCAGTTAAAGGCTCAAATAAGTGAATCCACCTCTGAATATGACACAGAAAAACTACAGGAACGTCTGGCAAAGCTGTCTGGTGGAGTAGGGGTCATTCGTGTAGGAGCTACTACTGAAACAGAGTTAAAGGAAAAAAAATTGCGTATTGAAGATGCCCTAAATGCTACAAAAGCAGCGATCTCAGAGGGGATAGTCCCTGGAGGAGGCTGCGTATTGGTAGATATCTCCAAACAATTAAAAACCTTAGACTTAGGAGGTTCAAAGGAGATAAAACAGGGTGTAGATATCATAGTCAGGTCACTATTGGCTCCTCTGAGACAGATAGCTGAAAATGCCGGATTTAATGGGGAAGACATAGTCAAAAAAGTTATGGAATTAGATTCTGAAATTGGATTTGATGCCCTCAGTTGTGAGTATGTTCATATGGTAGAAAGGGGGATAATCGATCCAACTATGGTAACCAGATCGGCTATACAAAGTGCAGCTTCTATTTCGGCTCTTATCCTTACTACTGAAGTATTGGTAGGAGAGATTATAAAAGAAGAAGCCCCTGTAATGCCCATGATGTAGTATATTCAATATAGATAAGAAATACAAAGAAGGCCTAGAAGTAGTAAATACCTCTAGGTCCTCTTATTTTTATTGTATAGGAAATTACAAAATAGATCTACATTAAACCTTTTAAATACTAGGATTATGACAAATCTGGATGCAACGTCACGTTGTTTTTACCTGGAATTGCATCTAAAAGAGATTTTGTATAGGGGTGCTTTGGATTAAGATATAATCTTTCAGCTTCACCTATCTCTACAATTTTTCCTTCTTTCATGACTGCTATCCTGTCACACATATAATAAACTACATTTAAATCATGAGATATAAAAAGATAGGTCAACCCCATTTTACTTTGAAGCTTTTTCATGAAGTTTAATATTTGTGCCTGAACCGATACATCCAGTGCAGACACCGCTTCATCAGCTACAACAAAATCCGGTTCACACATAAGGGCAGCAAGAATTGCAACTCTCTGTCTCTGTCCTCCTGAAAGTTCATGAGGGTACTTATTCAGAAAATTTTTATCAAAACCTGCAATATCTAACATATCCAGAATTTTTTTTCTTCTTTCCTCCTTGGAATACATGTTATGGATTATAAGTGGTTCCATTAAGATCCATCCTATGTTTTTTTTAGGATTTAAAGAATGGTAGGGATCCTGGAAGATCATTTGAATATTTTTTCTCATATTTTTTAAGTCTCTTCCCTTTAATCTATCGATGTTCCGACCTTTATAGATGATCTCTCCGTCGTCAATATTTAGCAGTTTACTTATAAGATTCCCTGTTGTAGATTTACCGCATCCTGATTCTCCTACAAGACCAAATATTTCTCCTTTTTTTACCTCAAAAGAAATATTGTCTACAACTGTTTTGGATTTCTTAGATTTAAAAACCCCGGAACTCCCAAAACTCTTTTTCAAATTTTTTATTTCAAGTATATTTTCCATCATCTACACCTATACATATAAACATCTGATCAGATGTCCATCCTTTCTCTCTAAAAGTTCAGGTAAAATTTCATGGCATCTTTCTTTTGCCATGGGACACCTTGCAGCAAAAGGGCAACCACTTTCCCTTTCCGATAGGTTAGGAACCCTTCCCGGGATGGAATAAAGTTCCTTCCCTTTGTGCAGTGGGTTTGGTATTGCATCTAAAAGACATTTTGTATATGGATGTTTTGCATCTCTTAACTTCTCTATAACTTCTACAATATGGCCTGCATACATTATTGCTATTCTATGGCAAAGATCTCCTACTAAATCCAAGTCATGGGATATAAAAAGAAGGGAATTATCCTTTTTGTTGTTGAGTTCTTTCAACAGTTCTATAATTTGAGTCTGTGTACTGACATCTAGTGCTGTTGTGGGCTCATCAGCTATTATTAATTTTGGTTCACATGCTATAGCCATGGCAATAACTATCCTCTGTCTCTGTCCTCCTGAAAGTTCATGGGGAAATTTCTTATATATATCCTCTAGATCTTTTAAATTTACCTCTTCCATGAGTTTTAGAGTTTTTGCTTTTCTCTCTTTTTTAGATAAAGAGGTATGAATTTTTAAAATTTCACCTATCTGATTTCCTACTCTGTGGAGGGGATTTAAAGCAGTCAGAGGTTCCTGAAAGATCATAGAAATTTCTCGTCCTCTGATACCAGTCATCTCTTTTTTAGAAAAATTTAAGATGTTTTTCCCTAAAAAATTAATCTCACCACTAAGGCTTGCATTTTTTCTTAAAAGTCTCATAATAGCTAGTGAGGTGAGACTCTTTCCACACCCTGATTCTCCTACCAATCCCATAATTTCACCTTTTTTAACACAAAATGAAAGGTTGTTGACGGCTTGTAGTTTTCTCTTTTCATTAAAATATATATTTAAATTTTTAATTTCAATAGTCATCTTTTCTCCTACCTTTTTTGATATCCTCTTAAAAAATCTCCCAGCATATTAAGTGATAATACAGTTAAACTAATCATTATTCCTGGGGCTAATGTATACCACGGAGCTATCATAAAATACATCTGTGATTCACTTAACATCCTTCCCCAGCTGGGGTTAGGAGCCTGTACTCCAAGACCCAAATAACTAAGAGCTGCTTCTGCCAGGATAGCATTTGAAAAACTCATAGTTGCAGCTACTATTATTGGAGATAGAACATTGGGTAGGATATGGTGATATATAATTCTGAAATTAGAAGCCCCCCTTACTCTGGCAGCCTTAATATATTCCAATTCTTTTTCTCGTAAAAACCCGCTTCTGGTTATTCTGGCAAATGTAGGTATTGACATGATTCCGATGGCCACCATTGTATTTTCTATACCAACTCCAAACACAGAGATAAACATAAGGGCAAATAAAATACCGGGAAAAGCCATCATTGCATCGATTATCCTCATGATAAATTCATCTGTCCTACCACCAAAATATCCGGAGATTGCTCCTAAAAACACTCCCATACTACTCCCTATACCTACAGAGATTATTCCAACTAAAAAAGCTGTCTGGGATCCTTTCATGAGCCTGCTGAGGATATCTCTTCCGAAATTATCTGTACCCAAAAGGTAGGATAAATTGGGAGAAGAAAGTTTTAATTTTGTATTTATTTCAGTAACTGAATGAGGCAGATAGAAAAAACTTACTCCCATAACAAGTAAAAGGAATATTAGTATTCCTCCTCCTATCACCAAGTTATGATCTTTGACTTTTATATTCATCTTATTCTCCTAAATCAATATTCTCGGATCTACAACTCTATATAATATATCAATTAAAAAATTTATGATTACTACTACTGAAGCTATATAGGTTATGATAGCCTGGACTAATGGTATATCTCGAGTAGTAACCCCATTAATTAAAAGGGTTCCAATACCTGGCAGGTTAAATACCTGCTCAACCACTATGGCTCCTCCTAATACTCCAGCCGTCAGCATACCGATTATGGTGATTGTTGGGATTAGGGCATTTTGAAGGATATGGTAAAGATATATTTTATTGGCTGAAAGACCCTTGCTGTATGCTGTTATCACATATTCTTTTTCCTGTTCTTCCAATATGATATTTTTCATATGCCTTGCTACAACTGAAATTCTCGATATGGCAAGGGCAAAAGCAGGAAGAGTTATTATCTTAATATGAGAGATGGGATCCTCTCCGAAGGAAATATACTTTAATGAAAATAACTTAAAGATTATTCCGAATATAATTAAAAATATTATTCCCAGCCAAAATTCCGGGATGGCAAGACCCAAGTGGGAGAATATAGAAAGCCAGGCTCCCAATTTGGTGTCGTTATATTTTGCACTTAAGATACCTATGGGTATCCCTATGACTACTGCAATCAGGATAGCATAGATTCCTAAACTAAGTGTAACTACTATTCTTTCCCTTATAAGTTCCTTTATTGGCCTTGAAAATCTTATAGATTCTCCTAAATTTCCCTTCAATATGTTTTTTGCCCAGTAAATATATTGTGTAGATAATGGTTTGTCTAACATAAGTTCTGTTCTCAGTGTATCTATTTGTTCCTGACTAGCCTCTATTCCTAATTTTGAAAGGGCAGGATCCCCGGGGATTATTTGGAATACTGAAAAAGATATTACCGAAACAAGAAACAATGTGAAGATCATTATACTAATTCTTTTAATAAAATAAATCATGTTCTCTCCTATTTTACGAAATAAAGGGTGGAGATATCCTGTACATAGATAGGATAAGGAGTATATCCTCTCAGGTCTTTATCTGTAGCAATTATTCCTGCTGGTGCCATGATAAATACAACTGGGATGTCCTGAGCCAATATCATTTGAGCTTCTTTATATAACTCGGTCTTTGTTTTTTCATCTGTAATTTGGGTAATTTTTTTCATAACTGTATCGTATTCTTTAGATTCATAGTTCATAAAATTCCTACGATGGTTACTGATATAACGATTCAATATGTCGTAAGGCTCAATCTTTCCATCCAATGCAATGATTGTTCCTTCGTATTTTCTACCTGCATAGATATCTTTTAACCAAGTTCCCCATTCTACTTCGACTAAATTTGCTTTAATCCCTACTTTTTTTAGCTGCTCCGATATAATTACCCCCGTATCAGCATGAAATCTATAGTTTGTAGGAAGGCTTAAGGTAAACTCAAATCCATTTTCATAACCGGCTTCCTTTAGTAATTTTTTAGCTTTTTCTATATTATGTGGATATGTCCCTTCGGTTTCTATATTGTAATAATTTTTCATAACCGGACTCATATTAGTGCCAATTGCTTTTCCCAAACCTGCATCCAGTGTATCGATGATTTCCTCTGAATCTATTGCATAGGCTATAGCCTGCCTGACTCTCAGGTCATCAAATGGTTTCACCTTATTATTTAAAGATAAGATCTGCATAAGGTTTTGTTCAGTTACAATTATATTGTTTGTGTTTTCCAAAATTGAAATATGAGTAGATCCCATACGTGGATAGAGGTCTATTTCCCCTCTTTGAAGGGAAAGAATTGAACTCTGTTCATCCTTAATAATTGAAAACTCTACTTTATCTATAGTCGGAACTCCCCCTATCCAATAATCTGAAAATTTTTCCATAAGGAGCTTTTGTCCTGGTAGGTACTCTATAAATTTAAATGGTCCTGTTCCAATAGGCGACTGCTCAATATCCACTACATCTCTTGGGATAATAGCTGTGGTAAATTTACTTAAGATTGTCCCGTCTACTTTTTTTAGTTCTATTGCAACAGTTTTATCATCTATTTTTTTAATATTTTTAATATTTTTAGCCAGATCTCTTACAATTGAATTTCCTGAAAAATCACCACCAATTCTAGTCAATGAGAATATGATATCTTCTATTTCAACATCTTTACCATTGTGGAATTTTATTCCATCCCTTAACTTAAAAGTGTATACCAGATTATCTTTTGATATTTTAAAGGATTCTGCCACAGCAGGGATTAATTTCCCCTCATGGGTTGGCTTTAGTAAGCCTTCGAAAACATTAAACATAACTTCATAAGTACCTGCAGCCAATGCTTTGTGAGGATCTAAAAAATCCATATCCTGGGATATTCTGACAACGAGTTCTCCTCCGTTTACCTTAGTTTTTATAGTGTTTTCATTGGATGTCTTTTCTTTCCCGCAACCACTAACCATTAACATTAATACTGCCAAAAAACCTATTAATTTTTTCATAACTCCCCCTAAATGATATATTCTTATTTCTTTACTAACTAGTACCAATTATTAATGTACAAATTAGTAGTTTATTCTTCTGGAACTTCCTAAAGATATATTTTTAAAGGATTTTCTTTATTTCCCTCTCTAACATTAACATCTATAAATGTTTCTTTAGGATTGAATTTATTGAATAACCTTGGAATATTTCTTTATTTTAGGAAAAGGCCTCTATATTCGATAAAAACTTATTCTGAAGTTTCCTTATAATACTACTAACTAGTTTTAAAATCAAGGTTTTTTTGATTTTTTTACCAATATTTTTTTAAAATAAAATTTCTACCTAGATGGATTATGATCAATAACATTATATTTTATAAAAACATCGATAAAAATAATATAGACGAGAAAAGAAATAAAAAAAAACAGTTTTTCATATGAAAAACTGCTTTTAATGAGTTCACTAAAACATATAGTGAACTCCTAAAATATATTGAGTAGAATCACTGGAATTGGAGGAGCTGCTGGCTACCTCTGTAAAATTATGATTGAGCTTTACCGAAGCAGAGACAGCAAAATTATCCATTTGGAGTTTAAGCTGATTAAACCATTGGAGAGAGTTATCTGTTCCATAAGCCTCATTCCAGCTGTTGTTATATTTTTTAGATTCTTTAGCCCCGAAGACATAATCCACCCATCCACTATATACAAATGACCAGCCATTTTCAAACCTATACAGAGGAGCAAGATAAGCTATATTGAATAGGTATCCATCCCATTTGCCTTCATTGGGCTTACCATATGATTTGGTGGCATACCTTGCAAAGAGGTTCATTCGGACATAATCAAATCCTTCTAAATCAAAATAGTTTCCTATTCCTACCTGATGACGTCTCAACCCGCCTTTATAGTCTCCATTATCATAATCCAGTTGATACGAAAGAAACCATTCGTTGAACCTTCCAATGGAAAGATCCTTTCCCAAGAGACCATCCAATGAGATACGAGGATTAATTTCCCCATAGATACTAGGCTTGACTCCGTGCATATCGCTGCTGCCAGAGTTTAGAATGTCGAAGAAGTCGTTGAACCAATATAGATCCAATAATTTATATCTATGAAATCCTTCCATTTCCAAATAGATGTCATCCACCCTTTCACGGGTTCCATCAGCGGCATTATTTCCTTGAAATAAACTTACCTGAACCATATTATAGTTCCATGGCTCGTATTTTGCCATTGCCAGCTGGCTAAAGCATAGCATAATAATAATTAATATTTTTTTCTTCATATTTTTCTTACCTTCCTAAAGTTAGTATTTCGTTACATTATGTATAATCCAAGATATCCTAAGACTCCTGAAGAGATGATAAGGATAACTGGATTGAGTTTTTTCTTATAGGCTATCCCAAACATGAGAAGAGAGATAATAATTGTTTTTATTTCTATCTTGCTTTCAATTATCCAAGTAGCCTGGGCAATCATATATCCTGCATATAAAATTAAAGCTGTAGTCAGGGATTTTAAAACAAAAAAAATAGCTCTCTTATAGATATTTTCTTCTAGTTGCTGCATGACCTTGGCTAAGATTAGAATAACTATGATAGATGGAAGTGCAAGTGCCATTGTTGCTACTATAGCTCCTGGAATCCCCGCCACTTTATTCCCTACGAATGTTGCTGTATTCATGGCTATGGCACCGGGGGTCATTTGAGATATAGACAATACATTAAAAAATTCATCATATCCCATAAATCCGTTTTTTTCTAATTCGTTCTGTAGGAGGGGGATAGAAGCCAATCCTCCTCCAAAGTTAAACAGTCCTATCTTAAAATACATAATAAATAATTTTAGGAGAGTTATAAAATAAGCCATCTATTTCACCTCCAAAATAGATTTTATCCTATTTGGAAGAAAAAAAGTAGCAGCAGCTCCTAATAATGCTCCAAAGATAATGAGTAAAATAGGACTCATATCGAATATCAATAACAAAATAAATGCAACGATAAAAATAATGTAACTCACTCCGGAGATAAAACTTTTTCTGCATATTTTTAAAGTTGAACTGGCAATAAGACCTATGATACAGGCTCTGATCCCTAAAAAGATACTATTAATCACCGGGTTATTAAAAGCGTTTCCTAAAAAATTATAGATTAGGGTAATAATTATAAGAGAAGGAAATATAATTCCAAGGGAGGCTATAAATCCTCCCAATTTGCCAGCTTTTTTATTGCCTATAAATGTAGAAGCATTTATAGCTATGGTTCCAGGAGTCATCTGAGAGATTATAAACATCTCCATAAGTTCGTCCTCTGTAATCCATCCTCTTTTTTCCACCAATTCTTTTTCGATAAGGGGTAACATTGCATACCCTCCTCCAAAGGTGAATAAACCTATCTTAAAAAAAGATGTAAATAACTTCATTAACATAATAAGACTCCTTTAAAAATCAAATCTATATCCTAAGCCCAATGTAAATCTGCTGTGATCTATATTCTCTTCCATATTGTTATCTGTTTTAGCTGTATTTATTTGGTAGGCAAGTTCTACGATAAACTGGTCTACTTCAAATCCACCACCAATAGCTCCATAAAATCCAACAGGATTGACCTTTTCATCTATATCTCTCAATCCATTTTCAGTTTGATTAAAGGATAATCCGATATTGGTCTTTAAAAATGGCTGGATAGTTCCGTCGGTATTAAATTGATACTTTATTACACCATATATTGGTACAGATGTATATAATTCTCCTGATTTTCCATCTAAAGCTTTAGCCTTTCCATGTTTTTGATAACCAATTCCCAACCCCATATATGTATTAGAATAGGTCTCTTTTAATCCCTCTAAAATAACTTCATAACCTGTCTCTGAATCCTCTCCTAGGAGCTCAGATCCATTTTTTTCAATACTATTATATTTCCCGTTGAAATTAGCACCTATTCTGCCTTCTATTATATTTCTGCCTGCACCGTAGACTGTATTGGCAGTTAGCACTACCAATACAGCTAATAATTTTATCTTTTTCATCTCTTCCTCCTATTTTTTTTGTTGTATTTTTTTCATTAAGTGTAAGTTTAATTTTCTGGGAATAAATTTTGTAAAAGCTATCATAAATTTATTCAATTTTCCATGAATCAGGATGTCTTTTTTAGTATCTATATTTTTATAAAGATACTTTGCCACATCCTGTGGCTCAGCTATATGAAAGTTTTTAAAGAGTCCCTTTTCTATTTTATCCATCTTTTCAAAGGCAGTTTTTGTAGGGCCTGGACAGAGGGTAATGATCTTTACCTTAGAATCCCTCACTTCCTCTGCAATTCCTTCAGAAAAATTCAACAGATATGATTTTGTGCCGTAGTAAACACTCATAAGTGGTCCGCTCTGAAAACCAGCTGTAGAAGCTATATTAAATATTTTCCCCCTTCCGGCCTTTATCATATCCTGTAAAAATAATTTTGTAAGAATGGTAGGGGTGACTATATTTAAATTTATCAGATCCAGATCAGACTGAGTATCTTTTTCTAAAAATTTACCATGATAACCTATACCTGCATTATTTATAAGGATATTTACTCTCAGCTGTTTTTTCTTTATTGTTTCATATAGGCTGACAGCTCCTGTTTTTCCTGATATATCCAGAGATATTATTTTTATATCTACTTTATATAATGATTCTAATTTTTCTTTGAGGAGGGTCAGTGTGTTTTTATTTCTAGCTACCAAGATCAGATTATGGTTATTTTGGGCAAAGATATGAGCTAAATTCAACCCAATCCCTGAGCTGGCTCCTGTTATAAGTGTGTATTTCAAAGTTCCTCCCATGTTTAAAAAGTATAAATTATAATGAAAGCTTAATTATTAAATTTATTATATCATAGAAAAGAGACTGATTTCTATGGAATCAGCCTCTTAATTTTTTTATTATTTAGAAAATTATATCCGTAATGGGCATCACCAAGATCTCTACTCGATAAAGAGTATTACATAATCTAAGAACCTTGAGATAAAATGTATAGACCAAACAAAAAGTCATAAAAACTTAACGCTGCTTTTTTATTTTATAGATGTTTATATAGAATTATTATGTTCGATACAAAACTCCTTAAATTTATCTGTTTCTAAAGGTTTTGTAAAGAAGTACCCTTGAGCAGCATCACAATTTAGTTCTTTTAAAAGATTAAAAGTATCAATATTTTCAACACCTTCGGCTATAACTTTCAATCCCATAGATCTTCCTAAATCAATGGAAGATTTAACAATATTATAATCTCTTTGATCGGTATTCATATTTTTTATAAACATCTTATCTATCTTCAGTTTATCAAATGGAAGGTTTCTAAGGTAAGATATAGCAGAAAAACTAGTCCCAAAATCATCCAAGGCAAAAGTGATACCGTATTTTTTTAAACATTCCATAACTAAATAGATCTCTTCAAAATCCTCAATTAAATTTCTCTCTAAGATTTCAAACTCTAAACCATTTAAACTTCTATCATAATTTTTTATGGTATTGGTAACTGATTTATTTTTCAGGCATGCTACAGGTGTATTTAAAGCTAATTTCATATGGAACCCATCTTTTTCCCATTCTTCCTGAATCTCAAGGGAAGATTTGATCAGCCAATTTGTAAAAGTATTGATTAAGTTAGTTTTTTCCATATATGGCATGAATAAATTTGGAGAGATAGTTCCTTCTGTAGGGTGAACCCATCTTATCAAAACTTCAGCACAGCTGATTAAGCCGGTTTTAAATTCTATCTTAGGATGAAAATAAAGTTGGAATTGATTATTTTCAATGGCAGCAGGCAATTCATTTAAGATAGAAAGTTTTTTATTGTGAAGTTTATTGATGTTATCGTTGAAATAATAATATGAAAATAGGTTTTTTCTTGCGTAAGCCCGTGCTATCTCTGCATTTTGTAAGAGCCTTTCCTGGGTATCTATAAATTTTGCCACCCCGACACTGAGCTCAGGATAGATTAAAATATTGCCTATAGAGATATTTTGTTCTAAGATCTCTATTTTTTTCTCAAAAGAATAGGGACTGTGATGATCCATCAATAGCCCAAAAGCATTATCTCTAAAGTGAAAAAGTTCAACGCCATCCTGAGATACCTTTTTCAAATTAAGAGATAAAAGTTTTATAAAATCTTCTAAGATAAAATTACCGTATTCATTTAGAATTTGGTTGAAATTTTCAATTTCAAAAAGAGCTAAATATTTACCTCGAAGATGTTTTTTTTCTATAAAAAAAGTATCGAAACATTTTCTGTTGGCTATATTTGTAATTCGGTTATAAAATGTTAGTTTTTCAACATCTTTTAATGTTTTTAATATTATATCTATGATAGATCCATTGACAGTACTGACAATCACAAAGAATAAAAGTCTGTATATCCAATTTTCAGGGGACTGCATCTCCATGGTTGCAACTGACAGGGGAATAAAACTAGCAAGGTAACCGGCTATAGTTCCAAAGAAAAGCCCTCCTAAATATCCAAAGTTAAATACTGCTAGTATCAGAGGGATATACATAAGGTTTATATAAACATATTTAGTCCCGCCAGTAAGGTAAACTATTCCTAAAACTGCAAAAATTAATATCAAAATAAGCAAAATTGAATATATAATATCCAATTTTTTAGGATGGTACCATTTTTTAATAAGTTTAATGAAAAATTTAGTGTTTTGCATAGTAAAAACCACCCTTGAAAAGTTATATCAATATTATATCTTAATAATTATCTTATTCAAAATTAATTTTCAATAAATAGTGTTATATTTCTCATTTGGTTACTATTTTAGTTAAGATTATGGTCGGTGAATAAATAATAATTACGAATAGTAAAATATTATTGTATAATAGGAATAGAATTAGTACTATAGCTCAGAGATACGATATAAGAAGGTGATTGAAGTTGCTTATGAACAAGGAGCAAGAAAAAATAGCATATACAAAACCAAATGGTCATATGCTTATAAAGGGTATAGCAGGAAGCGGAAAAACAACAGTAGGAATATGCAGGATATCATATTTATTGAATAACTATTGTCATGATAAAGATGATAATATTTTATTTATAACATTTAATAAAACTTTGGTTAACTATGTATCTTATTTTTATAACAAGGTCGATAATATAACTCAATATAATATGCATTCATTGTTTGGGTTCCCAAAAGACAGGGTAAAGATAACAACAGTTGATAGTTTGATGTATGGGTATTTTTTAGAGTATCAAAAAAAATCTAAAGTAGAGTTAAAACTCAACCCGACCAACCATAAAAAACATGGTATTTTAAATGAATTGATCGAAAAATTGAAGAATAAATATAGTGAAGTTTCAATCTTTGAAGATGTGAATACAGCTTTTTTATTGGAAGAAATAAATTGGATCAAAGCCTGTAACTATATAGATGAAGCTGAATATCAGGAAGCCAGCAGGATAGGAAGTCTGAAATTAGGAGTGACTACTCAAAAGCTGCCTAAAAATTCCATAGTCAGAAAGGCAATATTTGAATTGATGGAACTATATACAGAGAATCTTTTAAATGAAAATAGTATAGATTATAATGATATGAGACTCATTGCTTTAGGGGAATTAGAAAATAAAGCTAAGAAAAAATATACCCATATTCTGATAGACGAATGTCAGGATCTATCCAAGGTACAGCTGGAATTTATAAGGGGATTATATGCTAATAAAAGCCACTCTAGTTTTACGTTTTTATTTGACAGTGCCCAGAGCATATATTCCCATTCATGGCTGGGTATGGGAGGGGAACGGACATTTGCCAGTATAGGTTTTAATATGATAGGAAAAAGTAAAACTCTCAGTAAAAACTTTAGAACCACAACACAGATATCTAAAGCAGCTTATAGTCTCCTAAATAAAAATGAGGTTATCACAGGGAATTCCGACTACGTAAAACCATATCTTATTGATAGATACGGAAACTATCCAATATTTAAAGAGTTTTTATCTGAAGGAGAACAGGCAGCCTATGTAAAAAAAATACTAGATGGGAGACACTCAAAAACTCTTAAAAGTGATATTGCTATAATCGGAAGGACTAAAAACCAGTTGTTAAACTTTAAACTTTTGATGGAAAAATTAGGGGTGAAGACAACATTTATAGATCGTGGAAATGATGACTTTGATTCCAACGAGATAAAATTATTTACTATGCATTCTATAAAGGGAATTGAAACCAAGGTAATAATTATGATCTCTTTAAATGAAAAAATACTGCCATTTCATTCATCTAATATAGAGGAATTGAAGGAATATGAGGAGATACAGGAACGAAAGTTGATGTATGTAGGGATGACCAGAGCCATGGAAGAATTATATTTGTTATCCTCTGAAACTCCCAGTAAGTTCATAGGGGATATAGGATATAAATATTTACAGATAGATACTGATAAGAAGATGAGAGTGTTTTATAATATCCCTGTAGATGATTATTACTTTAAAGATAGGCTGGTAAATATTCATTCCAATGAGGAGAAGGTAAGGCAGTGGCTGATCCAAGAACTTCTAACTACCTATGAGTATAGATTAGACCTTATAGATCTTGAATATCCATTAACCTTTGGGTCGAAAAAATATTTTGTAGATGTAGTTATCTACAACAAGAAAAAACCATATATATTTATAGAAACAAAATCAAAGGAAGTTGAACTATTAGACGGTTTTGAACAGTTGAAAAGTTATATGACCATGGAAAAATCGGTGGAATACGGGATACTGACCAATGGAAGGGATATAAAGATATACAATTCTGAATTTAAAGAAGTTTCTGAGATACCTGATTTTACACTGGATATGGTAGAGGAAACTGTAGGGGAAGAATTTATATATTCTGATTTAAAGAAGGAAATACAGATACCGTATCTTGTAATAGACGAAGAGACTATAATTGCAGAGGATAAAGACGGAGATATAACATATAATAGAATCGATCTGGTGTCGGTGCCAAAATTTAAATGGGTAAATATATATACAGACTATGAAGATCCGGAAGGGGAAATATTATTGCCTAAAGAGTGGACCGGTGACAACTGTAACTACATAATAGAAAATTATGGGGACAGCATGGACCCGTTGATCTGTGACGGTGATCTAGTGCTCATAGAGAAAAGAACTCCTAAAACAAATGATATAATAGCAGTTATAATGGAGGAAAAATCGGTTCTAAAAAGGTATATGAAGATAGGAACATCTATATTGTTGTCCAGTGAGAATGAGGAGTATGAGCCTATATATTTTAATGAGCAGGATATAAATGACTATTTTGTAGGAGTAGCTGTAGGAGTTATTAAATAAGAATAACTGATAAAAAATAGAACGCGGATAGTGTGTATACGCAGATAAGGAAGAGAAAATACAGGGGTTTGAATTAGTGAATAAAGGAGTGATTAAGTGTGGTAAATTTTGAAAAAATAGATGAAATGATAAAGATTATAGCTAGTGGGGAGATACCGGAATCTCAGAGTTTCAATGAGTTTGCTGTGAACTTTTATTTGGAGACGAAGATAGTACCTCTTTCTAAGTACCTAAAGATGGAAGGCAAAACTAATAAGATGCCTAAAATTATGAATACCAAAAAAAGTGGAGAGCTGCTTTTTCATACTCAAAAAAATGAAGAGATATTAAAGTTTTTAAAAAAAAGAGGGTACCAGGAGATTCCTGAATTAAATTTTACCTGTGTTATGCTCCTTAGGAAGGTTGACAGTATGTCAAATTGGAAAAAACTGCTCTCTTATTTTGAAGGGAAGGGAACTATTGAGGAGATCAATAATTCTACCAGAATACAGTTGCTGCCAGAGGAAGAAAAAAAGATCGGAGACTTTATAAAGATAAATCTAGGGGTTTCAGATACTGAATTAAATTGGTTAAAAGATAAATTTAAAATTATATATGAGAACAAGGAACTTTTGAGATCTATAAAAAAAATAGCAAGGTAGTTACTATATTTATAAAGGGGGAAGTATGTTAAATTTTAATTTTCAGAATACAACAGAGATAATTTTTGGTAAGGATGTAGAAGCACAGGTCGGGAAGAAAGTATCTGAATATGGAAAAAAAGTATTACTTCATTATGGGGGGACCAGTATTAAAAAATTCGGTCTCTATGAAAAAATAGTAAAAAACTTAACAGATGAAGGTATAGAAATATTTGAGTTAGGAGGAGTATTGCCAAATCCTAGATTATCCATGGTAAGAGAGGGAATAAAAATTTGTAAAGATAATAATATAGACTTTATCCTGGCTGTGGGAGGTGGAAGTGCCATTGACTCAGCTAAAGCAATTGGTGCAGGTGTAGAATATGATGGAGATGTATGGGATTTCTTTGAGGGGAAAGCTGTAGTATCTAAAACTTTACCATTAGGAGTGGTTTTGACAATTCCTGCAGCAGGAAGTGAAGCTAGCAGTGGTAGTGTTATTACAAATGAAGATGGGTGGTATAAGAAATCATTCGGCGGAAATATAATCAGACCCAAATTTGCGATCATGAATCCTGAAGTTACATATACTTTGCCTAGTTATCAGACAGCAGCAGGTGCAGTAGATATTATGGCTCATGTTTTAGAAAGATACTTTACCAATGAAAAACATGTAGAATTAACAGATAGGTTATCAGAAGCGGTATTAAAAACAGTTATTTTAAATACTCCTAAAGCCTTAGATTTTCCAGAAGACTACAATGCCCGTGCTGAGATCATGATCTCTTCAACGATAGCTCATAACAGCCTTCTCGATATGGGGCGTGAATCTGACTGGGCCTCTCACGGAATAGAGCATGAATTGAGCGGTATCTATGATATTACCCATGGAGCAGGGCTGGCTATTATATTCCCAGCATGGATGAAATATGTGTATAAAACTAATATGGATAGGTTTGTACAGTATGCTACCCGTGTGTGGAATGTAGATATGAATTTTAATGATCCAGAAGCTACAATTTTGGAAGGGATCAAGAGAACCGAGGAGTTCTTTACATCTATTGATATGCCTACTAGATTATCACAGGCAGATATAGATGGGGAGAAATTTGAGGAGATGGCAGCCAAAGCTACAGAAAATGGAACCCTGGGTAGTTTTGTTAAATTAACTCAGGAAGACATTGTGAACATCTATAGGTTGGCAGAATAAGGCAAGGTGAAGTTAAAAACCCTAGGAGGAAGAGTATATGTACTCTTCCTCCTAGGGTTTTTTAGTTATTTAAACCTACCTTACAATATTCCTGTAAGTTTTAACAATGCCTTAGGGTCTGGCTGTCTCCCGTGAACATTAACAAAACTTTCTTTCATATTTACCGATCCTCCAAGTGATAAGAGGTTATCGAAAAAGTTATTGGCCAGCTGCTTATCTATATTGCCATCCTTAGTCATCTCTATATAACTGTCAGCTGAAAGTACTTCAGCCCATTTATATGAATAATAACCTGCTCCATATCCACCTGCAAATATATGACTGAATGAACATTGGAACTTATTGTACTCTGGTGTTTTTATTACTGAAACCATCTTTCTGACTTCATCTAATTTTTCCTGAACCTGCTTTTTAGAGTATGCATCATCATAGATCATCAGATCAAATAACCCGAATTCAACCTGTCTGTTATTTCCATATCCCTGCCCATAATTTAAAGAATCTAATACTTTTTGAATCAATTCATCGGAGATAACTTCACCGGTCTCATAGTGAATTCCAAATGTCTTTATAATCTCCTTGTTATTAGCAAATTCCTGCAGCCATTGAGACGGATATTCTACTACATCCCATTCAGTTCCGTTAAATCCAGAAGCAGAGATCTCCTTTGTTTTAGAAGTGATAAGATGAAGAGCATGTCCCATCTCATGGAATAGTGTTACTACATCTGAATGATCTAATAGTGATGGGACTCCATCCTTACTAGGAGGGAAATTGCAAACGATTATTCCTGTTGCAGGAACACGGACACCGTCCTTAGTGTAGCTTGTAATCCAGCTGTCTGCCCAAGCTCCTCCCCTCTTATTCTCATTGGTTTCTAAATCCATGATTAAATTCCCTAAAAGTACTCCATTTCTTTCTAATTCAAAGACTAAAGCTTTGTCATTCCATAATTTTGTATCCTCTATCTGTTTAGCTTTTAAATTAAAGATATTATCTAAAAATTGGAACATCCCGGAAACTACCTTGTTTTTCTCAAAATATGGTTTCACTTCACTGGGATCAAAATTATATTTTATCTCCTTTAATTTTCTAGAAAGGTATGCGTAGTCATAGATCTCTACAGTTTCATAGCTTAATTTTTCTTTTGCGAAACTCTTTAATTCTTCGATCTCCTCCACAGCCTTTGGCAGAGCTTCCTTACCTAATTCTGTCAAGAAATCTATAACTTCTAAAGCGTTATTTGCAGTTTTTGAGGCAATAGATAGTTCCCTGTAATTTTCATAACCTAAAATTTTAGCTTTTTCATCCCTCAAGTTTAAAATTTTCTCAATGAGTTCTTCATTTTGAGGAGCCTTTGTGGCAGAAGCTTTATATAGTTTTTCCCTTAATGTTCTGTCATTACAATATTTTAAAAATGTAGTAAGGGATGGCCCGTGAAGGGTAAATTTCCATTTTCCATTTTCTATCTCAGCAGATTTTTTATCTATCTCAGAAAATTCAGAAAGAACTTTTTCATCCTCTATAATTAATTCATATCCATTTGTAGCATCAGTTATATTTTGGCTGAAATCATTTCCTAATTTGGCTAATTCTAAATTGATGGATTTGATCTTCTCCTTGCTTTTTTGATCTAAGCCAATACCGCTGGACTTAAATGATAATATTTGTTTTTCTAATATTCTTTTTCTTACATCACTTAAATCTTCAGTTTCATAAATTTTTATGATAGAGTTAGCAACCTCTTCATTCTGGCTTAGTTTAGAAGTGAATTCATTCATAATAGGGATATACTCCTCATATGTCTTCTTTCCTAAGTCTGTAATATTTGTTGAGATTTCAATCTGTAGTGGAAATGAAAGTTTTTCAACGTCATCCAAAAGGTGTTCCATTACGTCGAAGAAATTATCGTATGTTTTATCTTTTATTTTTAATAACTCCTCAATAGCACCCTCAACTGAAATTATTCTTTCATTGAGTTCATCTATAAATCTTTCATCCAGCTTTTTGTAGTTTAACTGCATAAATCATCCTCCTAATTTTGTATTATCTAAACAGATTATACCCCACTTATTTTATATATGTGAAATTTTTTATTTTAATTTTGAACCCTCCTCTGAATTCCTATGATAAGTTGTAGTATAATTGATATTTAACTATATCTATGTTACTATTTAGGGAGAAATTTATAGTGATATTAAGGAGTCATAAAATGAATAAAAAAATAGTTATTACAATAAGTAGTTTAGCAATTATAGCCGGGATATTTCTTGCCGGGAATGTGGGGTTAAAGTTTTTCTTTCATGACTATTTATATGAGACACCAAATTTAAAAGGTCTTACAGTTGAGGAAGCCAAAGTGTTGGTAGGATCAGAATTTAAATTAGTTGATATGGGAGAACATTATTCTGAATTGAAAAAAGGCGAGATCTACTCTCAGCTGCCTGTACCGCCAAAACATATAAAGAAAGGCAGACCTATAAAAATCTGGATAAGTAAGGGAATGGATACAGTCATTTTACCCGATTTAAAGGGGAAAAATATGCAGGATGCCAGAGTTATCCTAAGTGATATGGGGATCAAAGTAGACAGAATCTCCCATACTATGGAAGGTTATATGAATAATAGAGTTATAGGAACTGATCCTTCGGAAGGTAGTTCAGTTTCCCGTGGTAGTTCAGTCTCTCTATTGATCAACGTCAGCCAGATAAAAAATATCAGAATGCCGGATATCCTGGGATTTTCATTGGGAGAAGGTGAAAAGATTCTTAGGCAAAAAAAGCTGGTTGTAGGAGATATAAAAAAGGTATATAGGAATGATTTTCCTGAAGATACTATAATTGACATTAGTTACCCTGCTGGGAAAGACGTTTTAGCAGGCTCGGTTATAAATATTACAGTTACAACTCAAAGTGAGGAGGAATAATTATCAAAGGTAGAGTTATTACAAAAATAAAGGGATTTTACTATGTTCAAGTGGAAGAAAAAACTTATGAATGTAGATTAAGAGGTATATTAAAGAAAAAAAATAATAAAGATAACTGTGTTACAGGGGACCTGGTAGAATTTGGTGAAGATGGATTTATCACAAAGGTATATCCCAGACAAAATATTATCCATAGACCTCTGGTTTCAAATATAGATTATTTGGTTATTCAGTTTTCAGCATTGGATCCCAAATTTGATATTGGAAGATTTAATATATTGTTACTCAATGCTTTCTATTATAAGATTAAACCAGTAGCTGTTATCAACAAGATTGAATTATTAGATGATGAAGGACTAAAAGAATTAAAAAAAGAGTTAGAATTTTTAAAACAATTAGATATAGAGGTGTTTTATATCTCAACCTATGAAAATACAGGGATAGAGGATGTGAAAGATTATATAAAAGATAAGATAACTGCATTTGGAGGACCATCTGGAGCAGGAAAATCGTCGTTACTAAACATGCTTCAGGAGGAAAGAGTCCTAGAAACAGGAGAGACTAGTAAGAAAAACTCAAGGGGAAAACATACTACCAAGGGAACCACGTTGTTACCAATGAAAGATGGCGGGTGGGTAATTGATACACCTGGTTTTTCTTCAATAGAGCTGCCACCAATAGAAACAGCTGATGAATTAGCTAGTTTATTTGCAGAATTTAATGAATACAGAACCTGTAAATACAGTAACTGTATTCATATAAATGAGCCCAAATGTGGTATAAAAGATGGACTTGACCAGGGGCTAAGTCAAAGTAGATATGACTTCTACCTATGGTGCTATAAATTTTATAGTGAAGAAAGATGGAATAAATATTAGTAAAGTATGATATAATTATTTTATAATCAAATTAATTTTAAGGAGTGAACCATAAAAATGAATACAATTAAAATTGCACCTTCAATCCTATCAGCTGATTTTAGTAAATTAGGAGACGAAATAATAGAGATAACAAAAGCCGGAGCGGATATGATCCATATTGATGTTATGGATGGAAATTTTGTTCCAAATATCTCATTTGGAGTTCCAATTATAAAATCAATCAGGAATAAAACAGATTTAATTTTTGATGTACATTTGATGATAGACGCACCTGAAAGATACATTGAGGACTTTGCTAAGGCAGGAGCAGACATGATAGTGGTTCATGCTGAATCAACAACTCATCTTCATAGAGTTGTTCAACAAATAAAAAATCTTGGTTTAAAAGCCGGAGTTTCACTGAATCCAGCTACACCTGTAGAAAATTTAAAATATGTAATAGATGAATTGGATATGGTATTACTTATGTCTGTTAATCCTGGTTTTGGAGGACAGAAATTCATACCTACTACTATAGAAAAGATAAAGGATGTAAGAGGGATCTCTTCTACAGTAGATATCCAAATAGATGGTGGTATTACAGATGCTACAATTAAACCTTGTATAGAGGCTGGAGCGAATATATTTGTAGCCGGATCTTTCGTATTTGGTGGAGATTACAAGGAACAAATAGAAAAATTAAGAGGTTAAGGAGGGCATATGTCTTTAGAAAGAGTTAATACGGTAATAGAGGATTTCACTAAGCTTTTTTATGAAACGGAATCACTGGCACTTAAGCAAGGAATCAAATGTTTGACTACCACAGAGCTTCATGTTATAGAAGCTATTGGAAATCAATCATTGTCTATGAATAATTTATCTGATAAATTAGGTATTACTATGGGGACTGCTACAGTTGCCATAAATAAATTATCCAATAAAGGATTTATAACTAGAAAGAGATCGGACAATGACAGGAGAAAAGTTTTTGTTTCCCTATCTAAAAAAGGTGAGGATGCACTTACTTATCACAATAACTTTCATAAAATGATAATTTCAAGTATTACAAAGAATATAGAAACAGAAAATTTAGAAATATTTACTACAGTATTTACTAAAATATTGGAAAATCTTAAAAACCAGGTAGAATTTTTCAAACCGGATGTTATCACTAATTTCTTAGAGGGAGATTCTGTGAGCGTTTTAGATGTAAAAGGAACTCCTGTAATCAAGAATTTCTTTGCCGGAATGGGTATAAAGTTATACACTGAGTTAAAAATAATGTCTAATTCACACAGGGTAATTGCAATAAAAACTCCCGATGATGAAATAGTAGAGATAAATACTATAGATGCTAAAAACTTAGTAGTAGTAAAGAAAGATATATAAGAAAATAATAGTAGGAGGGAGGGATAAACCTTCCTCCTATTTTGATAAAATTAATTAAAAATTCTTTAGATCTCTCTTTTCTTTCTTTTCTCTCCTAAATTAGGAGAGAAAAAGCCAAATCTTCACTCTAAGTTTCTCCCAAGATAGGAGAAACTATAAAAAGGAAGAGGTCTGAAATCAGAAAGATTTAATCTGCGAAAAAGGAGTAAAAATTATGTTATATATAGACGGGATATCCCTAAGTAAATTAAAAGACGAGTTAGATGAAACATTAAAAGGCAGGAAGGTAACTAAAATATTTCAATATTCACCACTGAGTTTATCTGTATTTTTAGGAAAACTAAATTTGTATGTCTCAGCAACTCCTAATCTGCCCATATGTTATATAGCCACAAAAAAAGAGGTAGCTCCCGATAAACCTATGAGTTTTTCACTATCTCTCAGAAAATATGTGGTAGGTGCAATATTAACAGGAGTAGAGCAGTATAAAAATGACAGGATATTACTCCTTTCCTTTGAAAAGATCAACGAGTTGGGAGTAAAACAAAAAGTTAAAATGATCGTTGAGATTATGGGTAAACACAGTAATATTATCCTGGTAGATGATAACTTTATGATCTTGGACCTGTTGAAGAAGTTTTCTATAGAGGAAAATAAGTTGAGGTTACTCATGGGAGGAGCCAAATATCAATTTCCTATCGTAACTGAAAAAAGATCTCCTGCAGACGTATCCAAAGAGGAATTTGACGGTTATCTCGTTGAAAATACACTGATACAAAATGTAGATGGAATAGGAAAACTTACAGCCAAATATATGACCAATTACAATAAATTTTCTGAGATCATAAATGAAGCGGCATCTCCTACTCTCTATAAACAAGATGGAGCTATCAAATATGGAACTATACTTAACCTTCCTTTAGAGGGATACGAAGAGGTAAAATTTGAATCGATCAACAGTATGATAGATACCTATATATTGGAAACATTAAACTCAGAGCAATTTAACAACCAAAAAAGAACTCTGGCTAAAGTAGTGGAGAAGGAACTGAAAAAAAATAAAAAAACCATTAAAAATATAAAGAGGGATATAGAAAAATATTCTACCTATGAAAAGTATAAAAAGATAGGAGATATCCTGGCGGCTAACCTGTATTCATTGAAGGGGTATGAAAAAAGTGTGACTCTCTATGATTTTTACGAAAATTGTAATATAGAGATAATTTTGAATCCTCAAAAGAATCCCAATGAAAATCTGGATAACTACTATAATCTCTACAACAAACATAAGAGGGGATATCAGCATAGTGGTGAAAGACTGGAGACTATAAAATCTGAGATTGTATATTTAGAGTCTATCTTATCTTTTATAAACCATGCCCAGGACAAGAAGACTTTGGAAGGTATTGAGGAGGAGTTAATAGCCAATAAGTATCTTAAAAAGATAGTAAAGACAAAGAAGAAAAAAAAGGTGGCTAAGATCATGCCTCCTACAACGGAGATAGATGGATTCACAGTATATTATGGAAGAAATAATATAGAGAATGAATATGTTACATTTAAAATTGGAGACAGACATGACCTCTGGTTCCATGCAAAAGACGTTCCTGGAAGTCATCTGATAGTCAAGACAAACGGTGATGAAATATCTGATGAGACACTATATAAAGTAGGAGAGTTAGCCAGCCAGCATTCTAAGATAGGTATGGGAGAAACCATTCGAATAGATTATTGTCTAAAAAAATATGTGAAAAAAATAAAAGGAGCAAAACCCGGACTGGTAATTTATTCCAATGAGAAGTCGGTATTTGTAAAGAAAAGTTAAAAGTTAAAAAAACTATGATTTTATTTGAAATTTTGTTATTATGTAACAATAATTTAAATTTGATGAGGTGTATAGAATGAAAAAAGAAAAAATTGATATCACCGGAAACATTATTATAGAAGAGTATAATTCAAAGTGGAAAGATGATTTCAAATTAATTTGTGATGTTATTTTTGAGAAGGTGAAAGAGCATATTCTTTCTATTGAACATGTTGGCAGTACTTCGGTAGAAGGATTATGTGCCAAACCTATTATTGATATTGATATCATCGTGAAAGATCAAAAAAATAAAAATATTGTTATTAAATTATTAGAAGAATTAGGTTACAGACATATGGGAGATTTAGGTATTGTTGATAGAGAAGCTTTTTTTAGATATGCTTGTGATATTCCGTTTAATGATAAAGAGATTAAAATCTTTCCCGTTCACAATCTATACCTTTGTATAGAGGGGATCCCTAGTTTAGAGAATCATTTAAATTTTAGAGATTATTTAAAAACTAATAAAAAAGCACTAGAAGAATATTCAAAATTAAAAAAAGAGTTAGCTAAAACTCATCTAGATGATATTGATGGTTATTGTGAAGCCAAAAGTGACTTTATCTCTGATTGTTTATCTAAAACATCATTTGATAACTCTCATTTGTTGAGCATTAAAGAGCAAAATAAAAATAAATAAATTTAGTTTTTTAAAAAATATATTGAAAAAGGTCCAGCATTTGCTGGACCTTTTTATTATAACCTACTTAGTTTCTTCAGTTTTTACTTCTACTTTTTTAACCGGCTTAGGTAATAATTCTTTTCTACTTAAGCTGATCTTTCCTTTTTCAGTTGAGATAACTTTAACTTCAAATTCATCTCCAACATGTAATACATCTTCTACATTAGCTACTCTCTCATGTGAGATTTGAGAAACATGTAATAATCCGTCTTTTCCTGGTGCTACTTGCATAAATGCTCCAAATGAAGCTATTTTTACAACTTTAGCAGTGTAGATTTCTCCTACTTCAACGTCTTTTACATATCCATTTACTAATGAAACTGTTTTATCTAATGCATCTTTATCTACAGCAAAGATTAATACCTTTCCAGTGTCATCGATGTCAACTTTAGCTCCAGTCTCTTCTACGATACCTTTAATATTCTTTCCAGCAGGTCCGATTAATGCAGATATTTTATCTGTATCAATTTGCATTTGATATACTCTAGGAGCTGTAGCTGCTAATTCTTCTCTAGGAGCAGGGATAGCTGCGTTCATAACATCTAATATTTGTGTTCTTGCTACTAATGCTTGCTCTAAAGCTATTCTCATAACTTCTTCATCTATTCCAGTGATCTTGATATCCATTTGAAGTGCTGTGATTCCTTTAGAAGTTCCAGCTACTTTAAAGTCCATATCTCCTAAATGATCTTCTAATCCCATGATGTCAGTTAAGACTACATAGTCATCTCCCTCTTTAACAAGTCCCATAGCTATTCCAGCTACATGTTCCTTGATAGGTACTCCGGCAGCCATAAGTGATAATGATCCACCACAGATACTTGCTTGAGAAGATGAACCATTTGATTCAGTGATCTCAGATACTACTCTTACTGTGTATGGGAATACTTCTTCAGTTGGTAAAACATAAGAAAGTGCTCTTTCAGCTAATGCTCCATGTCCTAATTCTCTTCTTCCTGGTCCTCTCATGAATCCAGGTTCTCCTACTGAGTAAGAAGGGAAGTTATAGTGAAGGTAGAATTTCTTGTAGAAACTGTCATCTAATCCGTCGATTAACTGCTCATCTTGTTTAGTTCCTAGTGTAGCGAATACCATTGCTTGAGTTTCTCCTCTAGTGAACATTGCTGACCCATGAGGTTGAGATAAGATATCTATTTCTGCGAAAAGATCTCTTAATTCATCAGTTTTTCTTCCATCTACTCTATGCTTATTATAAACGATAGCTTCTCTTACTAATTGCTTCATAAGGTCATGGTAGTATTTAGCGAAGTCAAATGCTAAAGCCCCGTCTAATTCTTCTTCACCAGATTTTTCTATATAGTCAGCTGTGAATATCTCTAATAATTCAGCCTCTAATCCGTCTACTGCATCTTCTCTAGCATGTTTTCCAACAACTAATACAGCTTCTTTTAATCTTGCAGTTGCCTTTTCATCGATGAATGACTTAACAGTCTCGTCGATTGCAGGTGCAGCAAATTCAATGTTTTCTTTTGCAACTAATGCAGCAAATTCCTCTTGGAATGCACATATTTTTTTGATGTTGTCATGAGCAAATAAGATTGCATCTAACATAACTTTTTCAGATAATTCAGCTGCTCCAGATTCTACCATGTTTACAGCTTCCTTTGTTCCTGCTACTGTTAATTCTAAATCACTTTCAGCTAACTGAGCCGGGCTTGGATTTAAAACAAATTCTCCGTCTATCATTCCAACTGTAACTGCTGCTACAGGTCCTAAGAAAGGAATATCAGAAACCATTAATGCTGCTGATGATCCGATGATTCCAAGGTAATCAGTAGTACAAGTTTCGTCGTATGACATTACTGTGTTTACAATATGTACATCATAGTTGAACCCTTCAGGGAACATTGGTCTGATTGGTCTGTCTATTAATCTAGCTGTTAATGTAGCATTTGTAGAAGGTCTAGCTTCTCTCTTCATAAATCCACCTGGCATCTTTCCAGCTGCATAATATTTTTCTACGAAATCTACTGTTAATGGGAAAAAGTCAGCTCCCTTTCTAGGTGCTTTACTTCTAGTTGCTGTTACTAATAATGCAGTTCCACCACATTCTACTAATACAGCTCCTCCAGCTTGTCTAGCTAATTTTCCAGTAGACATTTTAATTACTTTTCCACCGATTTCTAATTCCATGTTTTTTTCTTTAAACATATATTCCTCCTATTATATTGGATGAGCCTAGGGACCATCCTTACACTTTATTTTCTGAATCTAACTATCTGATACCAATCAGGAAAGTATAAAAATTCAGTTATTTCAATAGGAGACATAAAATAATAAGGGGAAAAAATATAATTATTTTAATTTATATTTTCATCTCTTACTACTTATTTATCTCCTATTGCTAGTAATTATATCACCCTATCCTCTTTAAGTAAAGGCTTAAAAAGAACTTTCAAAGGATACGATATCACTATTAAACTTAAAAACTAACTCTTCCTATAAAACTTATTTTCATTGTAATAAACAAGTTATAATTTTTTAAAGTTCAGATAGAGCCAACAGTGATATTTTGTGTTAAAATATAAAGAATAATGAATTTATAACAGAATTAACTTGGAGGAGAGTATGAAAAAAAAATTAATTATAGGGATATTTTTTATCCTGGGTATCTCTATTTTTGCCAAAGAAACATATGTAAAGGGAAAGATCCTGTCTGTATTAAAAGAAGAGGAGTTAGCAGATGATGAGTATCTGAGTTCTATGACAGATTTTGAAGTGGAAATAATGGAGGGACAGGAGAAAGGAAAGATCTTAACCATTCCCCATCCAACCTATAGGGAAAAACAGCACAATCTATCCTTTAAGCCCAATATGAATGTAGTCATATATAATGATACAGACGGATACTATATCATTGAAAGGGATAGGAGGGGGAGTCTCTATCTTTTAGTCTCTCTTTTCTTAGGGTTGACACTGTTAATTGCAAAAAAACAAGGACTGAAGGCAATCTTGTCTTTAGGAATAACAGGATTTTTAATATTTAAATTTATGATTCCCGGAATCATCTTAGGTTTTTCCCCTATCTTGATCTCAATAGTTATTTTATCCATATCTTCCATCGTTACGATATTTTTTATGACTGGATTTAATTCCAAGGGAATTATAGCTATCTTAGGAACCTTAGGAGGAGTTATCTTTGCAGGAGTACTTTCGATATTTTTTTCCAAGACCATGGGTCTTACAGGGTATACAACTATGGAAAGTATTAACTATGCATCTCTTATAAAAAATATAAATCTGAAGGAATTGATCTCAACAGGGGTAATTATAGGGAGTGCAGGAGCAGTTATGGATGTATCTATGTCTATCTCTTCAGCACTTTCAGAGATAAAGAGCCATAAACCCCATATTACATCTTTGGAATTATACAATTCCGGGATGAGTATAGGAAGGGATATCATAGGTACCATGATAAATACCCTTATCTTAGCCTATATAGGAGGATCACTCTTCACAATAATGATTCTTACTATCCAGCAAAATGATTTTCCCAATATTAGGATATTAAACTTTGAATTTGTAGGAGTTGAATTTCTTCGGGCTTTTTGTGGAAGTATAGGGATATTAATAGCTGTTCCTTTGACATCTTTATTAGCCTCTAAAATTCATATGAAGAATAAAGAAAGCAAGAAAGAAAGCATTTTGGGATAAAAAAAAGAAGTTTATCTATATTATAGATAAACTTCTTTTTTTCTTACGATTAAAATATCGGTGTTATAACTAAAAATGATATATTTCCATTATCCAATATAGATTCTTTTGTATCCTGATTGCCAGCTGAAACTCCTCCTTCTATGGAAAGTCCGGACTCCAACCTTTTTCCAATTCCCAGGTATGCATAAGCTCCGATTTTATCACTGCCTTTGTAGAGGGTTCTTCCATATCTTCCAGCAGCATAAAACCCCGGGATATTTTCAGAATAGAATTTACCACTGAGGTAGACAGGAAAAGATTCCATCTCTTCGTTTTTAAAGTTAAATTCCCCGATTCCTCCGACTCCAAGTTCAACATTGGGGAAGATTTCGTGAACGATTTCTAAATTTAAATTTAAACTTCCAGTTTTATCATCTAGATACTTACCATATCCACCACCAACTCCTAAATTTACTCCAACTGAATAAAGGTTTAATCCTAAGAGAAATAATCCTGCTAACACTAATTTTTTCATAACTGCCTCCTAAAATGGAAATGTAAAATTTATTCCTAAAAGTAAATCGGTTTTTCCTTCGTGTTCAACAGCGTTTACTATTACCCCCGTATGACTTGTTCTTTCATAGTCGTCATAGATATAACTGGAAAGGTGTCCCATGGGATCTATAAACATCATAGTAGCACTGCCCCAGAATTTAGAATCAAAGAGCATCCCGTCATTATCTAATATGTGGTTTTGAAGGGTATAGAATCCCTCTCCTAGCATAGAGCCGAAAACAGGAGTTATAACAAGATCCTGCATGGAAGGTGGCTCAGCAAATGCTTCTACTCCGTACTCCCAAAAAAATGTAGAGATAACAAGTGTATACCAAAAAGATTCCAAAGGGGAATAATTGGCATTTCGAGCAAGGATATAATAAGCACCACCTGCATACACATGACCTACATAGTTATACATTGGGCTGTCCTGGTCCCATACTGGCCCACTTTTTACGTTGTTTTCCCATTTTTGAAATATACTGGTTTCATCGTCCTTATCCCATCCTGTGGATGAGCCCGGAAGTAGGTATAGGGTAGTGGCTGTTACACCTGCTAAGATGAATAGTGAACCTGTATCCTTTTTTAATTTATCAAAATTTTTTTCAAAGACAACATTTTCTACCTCCAAGTTGTAACTTATTTTCCCTTCCTCTCCAAGGATCATATTTCCTATGAGAATAAAAAAAATAATGAAAAGAGGATATTTTCTAAAATTAACCATTTTAATTCACCTACTTAATTAGATTTAAACTTTAATATTAATATCTATTATAGTTATTAGGGAAAAAAAAGAAAAACCCTTTTAAAAATTTTAAAAGAGTTTTTTAATTTTTTTTAATCTTCTAAAAAGGTTAGATGATTTTATTTATAATTAATCCTAATTGCTATATAAAAAAAAATAAGGATTCTATTATAAACTGGATTCACAAAAGAATATGTTTTACTTTTTTTCTAGATGTTATTTAGCTATGCAGTAAATGTTCTACTAAGTCGTCAAAAAGAAATTATAACGAAAAAGTGTAAAAATCTTCTTACTTTTCTTTTCTCTATTTCTTTTGCTGTATTTTTATTTTTTTCTAATGCTATTAGAGGAAAATAAAATACTTGCATATCTGAAATGAACTATTAAAGACTGAAAAGTTCATCATCCTTTATGGAAGTATTTTTAGTATGAAATATTTTTAGGAGTTTTTCAGGAGTAAGACCTTGTTTTTCCTCCCCTTTAAAATCTAGGATGATCTTTCCTTCGTGGAGCATGATCAGTCTGTTTCCATATTTTATGGCATCATTTAAATTATGAGTTATCATAAGGGTGGGAATCTTATGAGATTCCACTATTTTTTTTGTTTTTTCCATGATTAATTCCGATGTCTGAGGATCAAGAGCAGCAGTATGTTCATCTAACAATAATATTTTCGGTTTATTTAAAGTTGCCATAATAAGAGCAAGACATTGTCTCTGCCCGCCGGATAATAACCCAACTTCGGTATCCAATTGTTTCTCCAATCCTAAACCTAATTCAGTAAGAGTCTTTTTATAAGTTTCTTTTCTTTTCTTATTTAAACCCAGTGTAAGATTAAATTTCTTTCCCTTGTTATCTGCCATGGAAAGATTTTCAAAGATGGTCATAGATGGTGCAGTTCCCAAGGTAGGATTTTGGTAGACCTTTGAGATAAAAGTATTTCTTTTGTAGCTGGCCAGATCTGTAAAATCTTTGTCTTCTATATATAACTTTCCATCATCTGGAACAATATTTCCCATAATGATATTTAGAAGAGTGGATTTCCCGGCACCATTACTTCCAATTATGGATACAAAGTCTTCCTGGTTCAATTGGAAATCTAATCCCTTAAAAACTTTTTTTTCATTTCCTAATTCAGAATGAAATGATTTATATAAATTATTAATTTTGAGCATTTTGAAATACACCTCCTAATCTACTTTTTAGTGCTGAATTTAAATCTTTACTTTTAAAAGCCATAATCCCAACAGTAAGGATTGCAGTGATAAGTTTTATATCGCTGGCATTAAATCCTATCTTGAGGGAACCTAGTATTATAAATCTATATAAGATAGAACCGATAATTACGATAGTAGTGACGCTTAATCTTTTTCCTTTTTTTAATACACTTTCACCAATTATGATAGAGGCCAGTCCTGTAACGATAGTTCCTGTACCCATGGCAATATCTGAAAATCCCTGATATTGGGCTAAGATACCCCCAGATAGAGCTACTAGTCCATTGGCTAACATAAGACCGATAATCTTTAGTTTTTTTTCGTCTATTCCCAAAGATACAATCAACGTCTCATTGTCACCTAAAGCACGGAGGGAGAAGCCAAATTTTGTTTTCAGCAGATAGTCCAAAAAGAACTTAGACAGAAGGACAATAAATAATATAATAAAAAGATTGGATCTATTAGAAAAAATATTATCAATTCCAAATAGCGGGATATTGGACTTGCCCATTATCCGGAGATTGACACTGTATAAACCTGTCATAACAATGATCCCGGCCAAAAGGTTTGTAATCTTAAATTTGATATGGATATACCCGGTGATAAACCCTGCAAGGGATCCGCCGATGAATGCTGCTCCTAAAGCTAAGATAGGATTGAACTCCTTCATAATGAGTATAGCTGCGATAGAAGCTCCCATAGGAAAAGATCCATCTACGGTAAGGTCTGGGAAATCTAGTATTTTATAGGATATATACAATCCTAAAGCCATTATTGCAAAAATTAATCCCTGTTCAATAGTTCCTAATAACATAATTTACTCCTTTATAATTTCAATATTTTTTAACTTATCTTTATCCAGTAAAATTCCATATTTTTTCATCTGTCTCTCATTGATAGTTAATTCTGATTTATTTAAATATTCTATGGGCATCTTTTCGATTTTTTCCCCATCGAGGTATCTTATAACCATCTCTCCAGTCTGGTATCCCACCTGGTATTCTGATATACCAGAGGAAGCCAATGCACCTGCTTCAGTGAAATCTCTGGTAGCACCTATAACTGGGGTATTAGCTTTATTAGCTCTATCTATGATAAGGCTGTAAGCAGAGGCTATATTATTATCTTTGGCTGTGTAAATCACATCAACTTCTCCTAAAAAACTATCCATTGCAGAAGCTATCTCTGTAACATTGGTAACTCCCCTGGCAATAACTTTATATCCAGCTTTATTAGCGGCCTTAGTAAATTCTTTTGTAAGGTATGTTGAATTAGCTTCGCTGGTAGTATATATAGTTCCGATTGTCTTGGTCTTAGGAAGTAATTCCTGTATCAGCTTTACCTGTTCCTTTACCGGGGACATGTCACTAACCCCTGTGACGTTTGTTCCTTTTAATCCAGCTACTACAGGGTTGGTAACCGCTGTAAAAAAGAGAGGTTTTTCAGGTATTTTATTTAAGGCAGCCTGGGCACTGGGAGTGGTAATGGCTACTGCAATATCGGAATCTTCATTAAATTGAGCTGCAATAGTCTGAGCTGTGATAAAGTCTCCCTGGGCATTTTGATAGTTCAATATAACCTCATCTTTATATTTACTGTCTTTAAGAGCATCTTCCACTCCGCTTCTGATTAGATCCAGCGATGGATGCTCCACAATCTGGGTAATACCGATAGTTATTTTTTTTGAAGTATCATTGTTTTCCTTATTTTTTTCCTGACATCCTGCTAAGATCATGATTAAAATGATTCCTAAAATTAATTTTTTCATTTCCTTACTCCCTTTTAATTTATTTTTGTATAAAAAAGCAACGTGACGTTGCATCCAGATAAACACGATTTAAATTTTATAAGTTTCTGTATAATAAAAAAGAGGTCAACCCATAGGATCAACCTCTTCTGTATAATTAATTTTTTCTTGTACCTTGGAAAAAACAAGAATATTTCTTGGATTTTATAAGGTGCCTTTGAAATTATATATAACTACAGCAACTATTGGTCAAAAACAGATCTACTTAATAATTCAGTATTAAATTTATTAGATTCGTTTTTGCACCACCAAGTAAGTCTCTTAGACATAATAGTCACCTCCATTTAATTTTTTTATTTGAATAATCATATAATGAACTGGATGTAATTGTCAACATAAAGATTTTATTTTTTTAAAAAATGTTAGAAAAAAATAGATAAAAGTGTATAATTATATTGAATATAATTATAAAATTTAGAGGGTGGTAGAGATGGAAATAATAACTTGTCATATATATGCAGACTTAGATGCACTTTCTTCTATGGTTTTAATAAAAAAGTTATATCCCAATGGGATATTAGTTTTCCCGGGACATATCGGGAAAAGTGTAAAAGCTTTTGTAAACCTATATCAAAATTTTTTACAGGTGAAAAAAATAAAAGATATCCAGATGGACAAGGTGAGTAAACTTATAGTTGTGGATACTTCAAAAAAAAATAGGATAGGATTATTCGAGCAATTATTGGAGAAGGAAGATGTAGAGGTTGTAATCTATGATCACCACAAGATTAGTGAAAATGATATAAAGAATAGGAGGATTATTAGGAAAAATTACGGTTCTAATACCACCAATATATTAGAAGTTCTCCTGGATGCTGATCCGGATATTGAATTTGATGAGATAGAAGCTACTTTGGGTCTTATGGGGATCTATGAAGATACAGGAAACTTCAGTTTTGACAGCACTACCCCAAAGGATTTGGAGATGGCATCTTATTTATTGCAAAATAATGGGGATCTGTCCAAGGTCAACGAGTATGTCCAAAAAGGGTTGGAAAAGGAGCAGTTGGAAATATTTATAGAACTTATCGAGAACTCCGAATTTATAGATATCGATGGAGAGGTAGCACAACTAACCTACTATAAAAGCAATGATTTTATTTTTGGTATGGATGAGCTGATAAATAAGATACAGTATCTGGAAAAATCCAGTCTATGTGTTATTTTATGTGGAAACGATAAGAGGATAAGTATAGTAGGAAGGTCTTCAAATAAAATAAATGTAGCTGAAATTTTAAAAGACTACAAGGTAGGAGGGCATGAATATGCTGTCTCAGGTGTAATCAGAGATCAAAATATGGAAAAATTATACGAGGATATAAAAAGAAGGATAAAAAGTGTGATTAAACCCAGTAAAAAATCGATAGACATAATGAATACTCCTGTTAAAACTATCTTAAGAGATACAAAAATTAAACTTGCTTATAAAATAATGTATCGGATGGGTTATGGGGGGTTACCCATTGTGGAAGACGGAAAAATTGTAGGAATAATTACAAGGAACAGTGTAGACAAAGCTTTAAATCATGGGTTCTCAAATGCACCTGTAAGTGCCTATATGACATCGGAAGTAGTCACAGCAGATATAGATCTAAGTGTTGAAGAATTAAAAGCTCTTGTTGTGGAAAAGGGGATCGGGAGAGTTCCAATAGTTGATGGAGAGGGAAGGATACTTGGAATAGTAACCAGAACCGATATATTGAAATCTATCTACAGTAAAAATCCAGTAAGGAGAGCTAAAAAATTAAAATTTGAATCGGAGATAAGAAATGATATAGAAGAGGTAGTCCCGGAAGAACTCTTGAAATTGTTAAAAGTTATAGAAGCGGTATCAAAAAAAAGAGATGAAAAAGTATTCTTAGTAGGAGGGATTGTGAGAGACCTTATCCTGGGAATAAACAACAAAGATATTGATATAGTAGTGGAGGGAGATGGAATAAAGTTTGCTCTGGAACTAAAGGAGATGCTGGGGGCAAAAAAAGTAAGGATACATGAAAAATTCAAAACAGCAGTGGTAGTGGTCCATGATGATTTAAAACTGGATATAGCCAGTTCAAGGCTGGAATACTATGAATATCCAACTTCCCTTCCGGTGGTGGAATATGGAAATATCAGAGATGATATGTATAGGAGAGATTTTAGTATAAATGCCATGGCTTTGGAGATCGACAGTTATAATTTTGGCAAACTCATTGATTTTTATAGTGGATATGATGACCTTGCTAATAAAAAAATAAGAATTTTGCATAATTTGAGTTTTATAGAAGATCCTACAAGGATAATCAGGGCCTTTAGGTTTGCAGCCAGATATGGATTTGAACTGGAAAAAGATACGGAAATATTTTTAAAAAATGCAATAGATGACGGGTTTTTGAAGAAAATATCCTGGCCCCGGGTTAAACAGGAGTTAGAGATATTGTTTTCCGATAAAAACTTAACCAGGGGGATGGGATTTTTAAATAAATATAATGTATTCAAAGAAATTAACTCTAATATTGAATATGACTTGGAGATGAAGAAAAATATAGAAAAAATAGAAAGCCTTGAGGAGCTTCTAAATTTTGTTAATATTAAAAAATGGTTATTGGTGTTTTTGATCATACTAGAAAATTTAGAGAAAAAAGAACTGGATCTGGTATTTAAAAAATTTAATTTTTCAAATAAATTTATAGAAAAGTATGATTATGGTATATTAATAAGGGAGAAAATACTGGATAAGTTAGATTCAGCAAATAAAAACTCAGATATATATAATGCATTAAAGAATATATCTATGGAAATAATAACTCTGATTTATATTCAAAACAGAAAGGAAAAAATAAAAATAAAAATTGAAAACTATATCTATAATCTGTCTAAAATAAAACCTCTTATCAGAGGGGAAGATCTTCTTAAAAACGGAGATGTGCCAGGTGTAGAGTTCAAGGAAAAACTAAATACCTATTTTATGAAACAGCTGGATATGGAAGAACCGACCAAGGAAAAAATATTAAAAATGTAGGAGGTAAGATGAAAATAAAATTTTTATACATATTAGTGATATACAATGTTTTTGTTATTACTCTCAAATCAGAACCACCAGTTGCTAAAGACCACCCCATGGAGATTTCATCTATAGATTCAAAGATTGAGTTAAAAAGAACCCAGATAATGGAGTTGGAAAGGTTAAAAAAGTCAATTTTAAAGAAGAAAAAGTCCGGGGAAAAAATTAAAGTAGGGCTGGCTTTAAGTGGAGGAGGATCTAAAGGGTTTGCTCATATAGGAGTACTCCGGGTTTTGGAGGAGAATAATATCCCTATAGACTATATCAGTGGAACCAGTATGGGAGGGATTGTAGCCAGTTTATATGCTGTAGGCTATAACCCCGATGAGATAGAAGTTATTGTAAAAACTATGGATTGGAGATATAGGTTATCTAATGACCCTATGAGGATGGATATTCCACTGGAAGAAAAATTTAGATCTGAAAAATATTTTGCTTCAGTAACCTATGATGATAAATTGAATTTCAGCCTTCCAAAGGGAGTTCTAACGGGAGAAAAATCATATTTAAAATTAAAGGAGTTATTTTGGGATGTAAAAGATGTGAAATCCTTTGATGAATTTAAACCTGCTTTGAGAATAGTTGCTACAGATTTTAATACGGGAAAAGCTAAAAGTTTTGATCATGGAGACCTGGCTCTGATTGTCAGTGCCAGTATGGCAATCCCCACTATATATGACCCTGTAAAAATAGAAGATAAGGTATATATAGACGGTATGGTTTCCAGGAACCTACCTGTAGAAGATCTCTTTTCAGCAGGGGCTGATATTGTTATTGCCAGTGATGTAGGTGCTCCCCAGATAGACCAGTTGACCTATAATTTACTGACTGTAGTAAGTAAAATTTCTACATACAGAGGGACAGAATCTACAGAAAAACAAAGGGAATTAGCAACTATAATCATAGATCCCGATGTGAAATTAGAAGATGCCACAAACTTTGATAATTTTGACGACCTGATCTCTAAAGGGGAGTCGGCAGCTGAGAAAAAGTTAAAACAATTAGAAAAATATAAAAATTCAGACAGAGAGAAAGAAAATAGGAGAAGAGGAGCCCTGGAGGAAGTTTACATAGATAAGATCGAGATTGAGAACTCTAAATTTTTAGGAGAAGAGATGAAAAAGGAAATAGTAGAAGATCATCTGGATAAAGAGATCCCGGGAAAGGTAAGTTATAAGGAATTGGAGAGCTTGATGATGAAACTTTATGCAATGCCATATATAGAAAAATCTTACTATACAATTGACGGGTCTACCTTAAAGATAAGTGTAGATGAAAATGAACTGAACTTTATAAGGGTCGGGGCAAATTATAATTCTGATACAGGGGCAAAGTTAGCTGTAGGAACAGATCTTACAAAAATAGGAAAGATAGGAAGGGTAACATCTTTAGAGTTTGAGGCAGGGGACTATAAAAGTGTTGAATTTGATAATTTTTGGTATTATGGGGAAAAAAATAAAGTAGGAATAAATTTAAAGTTGGGATACGAGGAGAATCCTCTATATATCTATGATGAGAGAAGTTTAAAGGCTGAATCTACAGAGGCTCATAAATTTATTGATCTCAGCTTAACAACTAAATTATTCAGGCAATTTGATTTTTCTGCAGGATTAAAATATATAGATGCTGAAAATGAATTTGATGTAGGCTCCGATGAATATAAAGATATTTTAAGTCAAAAATATGGATATCAAGAAGCGTATTTGAAGCTGGTATTGGACAGGAAAAATAGTTCAATCTATCCTACCAAGGGGACTTATTTACAGGCCAGGCATGAGGTAGGTGGAGTAGGTACCGATGATGTAGAATATTATAGTGAATTGGGGATAATACAGGGTCATATGTCAGTAACTCCAAAACTCTCATTAAATGCATCTTTAAGCGGGGGAGTAGTCAGTGGTGAGCATATTCCCTTGGGAAATCATTTTAAAATCGGAGGAATAAACAATGATTTAGATAACAACTACATCTCATTTTATGGTTACAATATGATGAGAAAGTTAGCTTCTGAATTTATGGTAGGACAGATAGGAGCCCAGTATATGATCTACCCAAATATATATATTATAGCTAAAGCTAATGTATTAACTTATACAGGTATAAAGGACAATAATTCTATAAAAGATAACGGTAACTTGATATTTGAAGATTTCGAACAGGGATATGGTATAACTTTAGGGTATAAATCTATTTTCGGGCCGCTGGAACTTTCATTGACAAATGATGCAGATTCTCCTAAAAGTTCCATAATATCTGTTAATATGGGATATGTATTTTAAAATAAATTATCGAACCTTTTACTTTCTTTCCAGGTTTTTAAGGGTAAAGACAGATTCAGACAGATCGGGGTTTAACTTTATATCAGTTAAAATTAACTCGGTATAAGAATTTTTCTTTAATTTATCGTCTATACGAAATATTGTTATATAGTATCTGTCTTCAATTTTTTTGATTTCATCAACTATATATTCTTTTAACAATTTACCGGAATTAGCATACATCTCACCCTTATCTATGGTAAGGGTGTTTTTATTTATCCAGAGGATCTGCCTGTAATATTTAGCTTCCTCTCCTTCTTTTCTGATTAAGTCCACGACATATTGGTCAGGAGTTTCGTCAATGATTTTGGAGTCATAGAGGGTGCTGTATTTATTTCTATCGGTCTGGTCATCGTAGGAGATATCACTTCCCATCATACTTTCCTTCAGCATATGTTTTGAAATTTTTATTGTTCTGGATGTGCTGGGCATATAGATCCATAGGTTTTTTCCATTTCTCAAATACTTAGTCCCTCTGTCTCTGGCAGGATATTTAAATACAATAAAAGATCTTTCGTTTCCCACAGCATCCATAATAAATTTTTTTGTATATTTTTTATCTTCCCTGTGGATGATCATCTCCCCGCTATAACTGACGCTTTTAGGGGTCATATTATAGTCTAACCGGGTTAAAATTTCCTTGGAACTCATACTAAAGATTAAATTTGATAAAAGAAAAAAAATAAATAATATTTTCATAGCTCTCTTCCTCCTAAGATTACTCATTTCTCATATTCTCCACGGCTTCTTTTTTTACCTCTGAAAAGACAGCTAAAAAAGTAGCTAAGATAGAGGTGGCAAGGGCAACAGTGAGACTTAAAATTACGACAAAAATAGTTAAATGAGGGTATATAACTCCCTTTATATTTAATTCACTTGTAAAGGATTCGATCATGTCGCCAAAATTTACTCCTACCCTGCCTAAGTAGAGAGCTATTCCCCCTCCTAATATAAGTCCTGCAATCCCTCCTATGGATCCCATGAGTCCTCCTTCCAGAATAAATATTTTTTTGATCTCCCTTTCCTTCATCCCCAGAGCTTTTAAAAGTCCGATTTCATGGCGTCTCTCAAAGACAGTCATAAGCATGGTATTGGAGATACTGAGACCAGCCAGAGTGGCAAAGATAAAGATAAATATTCCCTGGATAAAGGGTAAAACCTGAGTGAAACTTTCATTCATTCCTATTTCATCCCATCTCTTTACAAGGACAGTTTTATCTGTATTTTCAGTTAAAAATTTTTTTATGAGGTCCTCGTTGTTGTTGGAGTATATAAGATATTCGGTTATTTTATCTTCCATATCTAAAAGGTATTGGCTGCTTGCAAGGGTGATATAGAAACTTTTATTTAATCTGGTATTATCCATCTTATAGAACCCGACTATATCATAGTTAAGAGAATAGAGGGATTTATCCTGGGTCTGGGTAAGAAGGGTAACATTATCCCCTAATTTTAAATTGAGTCTTCTTTTGAGAGTTTCACCGATAATAATTTCATTGTTATTTTTTAAAAATCTTCCGGAATAGATAAACTTATCAAACCCGATAATTTTTTCATCTTTATTTTCTATCCCCGTTCCCAAAGCTTTTTCATGTTTTTCATTAAAATAGATCAGACCGCCGAATTTTATCCGGCCTACACCGATGTTTTTTACAGGGATTTTTTCAGCCACTTTTTTTATTTTGGAGTATGAAAAGTTAGATGAAACATCTAAGCTCCTGGACCGGAGTTCATAATCTGGTGCCGTTATCCTCACATCACCTGTCATTCTTTTACCGCTTTCTAAAAACAGATTTTTTTCCCCCTCTATCCAGCTGAGCCCAAATGTCATTCCAGCAGTGGCTATCAAAATAATCAGGATAGTTAAAAAAGATCTTTTTTTATTTCGTTTTAAATTTTTAAAAACTATACTAAGTAACATAGTCATCTACTCCCTTATAACGTCGATAGGATTTAGCTGAGTTGCCTTATAAGCCGGGTAAAAACTTGCTATGGCAGCTATAACTACCCCGAATATCAAAAATAATAAATTTAATTTAGGATCAAAATATCCATAGATCCTGTCGGAAAGGGGGATGGTGGTGGACAGTTCCCGAGCAAGGGAGGGAATCGGAATCCCTACTACCTCATAGTAATAAACCAGAGTTCCTCCTAAAATAAACCCGATACCGCTGCCTATCCCTCCCAGGATACTCCCTTCCAAGAGAAATAACTTCATAATCTCTTTGGGCTTTAGACCATTGGCCATTAATATCCCTATTTCTTTTTGTCTTTCCAGCATTGCCATGAGCATGGTATTGACTATCCCCACTCCAGACATGAATAAAATAATACAGCTCAGGATTATAACCACCTTTACTTTAAGTTTAGTTATGACTATGAGATCAAAGAGTTCATCTAAGTAGGAGATTGTTTCTACTCCTAACCTTTTTAAACTCTTTAAATCAGCAGGAGAGATCTCCCCCCTTAAAGAGATGTCGTTGACATCATCGGTTTCGGCAAACTCCTGAGCTGATTTTAAATCTATCAATACAGTATTGAGATCAAATTCCAGTCCCCCTGTTTTTATTATTCCTGTGATGACCAGGTCTATGGCGTTTAAACTCTCTTTAGCTGTAGTTCCCCTTAAAATAAATGGATCTCCCACATGCAGATCTAAGTCTTTGGCCAGAGTAGAGGAGATAACTACCCCCAGATTACCGTGGGTGAGGTAGGAACTTCTTTTAAAAAAATTCTCTTCAACTTCCCTGTCCCCGCCAATGACCCTGACAGGATAATCATATCTTCCATCGGTTATAACTCCTGAAAAAACCAGTCGGCTGCTATGATCGTATTTCTTTAAAATAGGGAGAACTTCTTTTGAAATAAGAAAATCTAAACGATCATCAATATTTTCATATTTTTCTTTAAAATAACCCCTTCCGTAGAGTTTATAGTCTCCAGTTTCTGTTTCCCTCATTATTTTAATGATTCTTCTCTCCATCCCTATATTTAATCCTATGCCTACAATTATAAAGAAAATTCCAAAAGCTAAACTGGCCAATGTTAAAACTGATCTGATGCGGTGCCTGAATATATTCCTAAAAGCCATCTTTACTATCATATTCCTCACCTTCTATCTTCCCGTCCCTTATCTTTATAATCCTTCTGGCCTTCTCAATGATCATGATGTCATGGGAGGAAAAGATAAATGTGGTCTTTTTTTCTAAATTTATTTTTACCATTAGATCTAAGACCTCCTTTCCGGTCTGGGTATCTAAATTTGCAGTGGGCTCATCTGCCAAAACCAGGATGGGATCTTTGATAAGGGCACGAGCTATGGCAACCCTCTGTTGCTGACCCCCGGAGAGTTCCGAAGGCCTTCGGTCTTTCAGCTGGAAAATCCCTAATTCATGGAGAAGCTTATCAATCTTCTCTTTTTTTTCTGTAGGGCTGTGTTTTTCACAGAGATCCAGAGCAAATTCAATATTTTCATAGACTGTCAGTACAGGAATGAGGTTATAACTCTGGAAGATAAATCCTATTTTATCCCTCCTAAAATCCGCCCTTTCATCTTTATTCAAAAGGCTGATATCCTGGTTATGGATAATAATTTTGCCCTCAGTGACAGAGTCCATGGCACCTATAATATTTAAAATAGTCGTTTTCCCCGAACCGGAGGGACCTGCTATTACGGCAAAATCACCAGAATCTATCTTAAAGTTGATATTATCTATGGCTCTGACCTCTACCTTTCCATGTTTATATATCTTTGTTATTTCTTTTCCTTCTACAATTGTCATAGATCCTCCTAAAAAAACATCTTAGTTCTAAAAACGATCTCGTTGGTTAATTCTTTATTATCTTTAGTTAAGTATCCATATTTTTTAAAGTTATGGTAATAGTTATAGGCAAATTCAAAATTCACATAATCATTATATATATAATTTAAAGTTGTGTTTAAATATCCTCCATCATCTATAAGGAGACACCCTTGATAAAATTCAAAGGATTCATTTATCCTTAAATTATAGGTGAGATAGGTTCCGCCCCCCTCCTTGTTATAAAATCCTTCCAGGGCAGTATAGACATTTTTCTGATAGATATTGAAGTTGTAGTCGATTCCTGCAACCAGGGTATAGAGATCATCGGTTTCATATTTATCATAGGATATCTGCCCCCAGACACCGGCAATGAGGTCTCCCTTAGTCTCTAAAACAACTCTTTCATTTTTCTCGATTTTTCCGGTTATTGGGGATAACTGTGCAATATGAAAATAGTTCATCATAACTTCAAAATCATCTATCAGGAAGGTGTATCTCCCAGCAAAATTTTCATCCTTTTCATCGGTCTTAAATCCAATGAGTTCAAGTCTGGACATATCCGAAAGACTGTATTTAAACCTTATAGAATCAACTCCTCTTTTATCAGATTTAGGATCTTCTATGTCGATTTCATTGAATACATCTGAAAGATTGAAGATATAGCCATGACCCCAGCTTATTGTCTGTCGGCCTGCTGAAAGGGTAAGGTCATCTATATAATATTCTAAATACCCTCTGTATAGATCTATATCAGGATCTGCCCTCTCCTCCCCAATGAGGGAGAGTTCCGTATAAAAATTTTCATCGCCATGGCGGAGTCCGGCTATTCCTTTATAGTACCAATAATTTTCCTCATAATTTTGCAGGCTGTAATCTCCCCTTAACTCTAAAAAATAATCTATGGAAAAGCACAGCTGGGTGATGAAAAAAAATAAAATAAAAATCTTCATAAAATGCCCTCCAAAAGTTAAAGATAGGTTGAGAAACTTGCTATATAAGTGTTATACAGATTGAAATAGTGGAATCCTCTTAAAAAAATATAAATAAAGGACTAGGAAATTTTTATATTTACAGGTATAAATATAAAAAAACCCAAGGGAGGGAAATATGAAAAAGATGAATATCGGAAAAATTTCATTACTGATAACGGCAATTTTGTTGGTTGGATGCAGTAATTTGAATAAACCTACGGACAGCCATATGGATGGGCAGACTCATATGGAGACTGAAAGTCATATGAAGGTGGACACCCATATGCATGGAGAGGTAGCTTCTGTAGATGTATTCACACCTGTGGAAGAATTTTTAAATTTAGAATTAGATAATTATAAGGACTATGAAGTTTATGGGCACAGGGTCATGATGTCAGATAATTCTAAATACATCACTAAAAATGCGGGAAATATTTTTATGAATTATATGATACCCCACCATGAGGGAGCAATAATAACAGCTCAGGGAATAATTCCTATTACTAAAGATGAAGAATTAAAGACCCTGTGTGAAGGGATAGTTACTTCACAGGTAAGGGAAGTAAAGGAGATGCAGGAGTTATTGTCTTCTAAAAGGCTGATTGACAATGAAGTCAAAGATTTCGAAAAACTAATGGTGAAGTTAATGGATGAAATGATGGCAGGGATGGTTATACCTGAAAGTAATTTAAATAATGAGGAAGCAGAATCACTGTTTTTATCCAATATGATAGTGCATCATAGAGGTGCAGTAAAGATGGCGGAAGCATATTTGAGGGTTGGAAAAAATACCAGCTTATTGGAGATGAATAAACATATAGTAATCACTCAGAATAAGGAAATTGAGATTATGGAAAGGCTGTTAAAAAACAGACAGATGTAAAAGATTTAATCTGTAAAAAAAAGCCGTCAAAGTTATTTGATGGCTTTTTGAATATTATATGTTTTTTATAATTAGATCTGCTTTTCTTAACTTTGGAACATAGTGGATATCATTGGACCTGAAATACCTGGTATCAGAAGTGGTATCTATGATCTCTACACTTTCTTTGGGTTTACCGATGGCAATCAAGATACCTAAATCATAGTCATCTGAAATCTCCAAAAGATCTTTTATCACAGGTTTATTATAGGCACCGAGAAGGCAGCCACCATACTTCATATCTCTCAACTTCAACATGATATTTTGGCTGGCAATTCCCATATCAAAATTAAACATGGTTTCAGTAACACCTATTTTTTTTTCATTTAACATCAGGATATAAGCTGTCGGAGATTCCTCTTTAGTAGGATTCCAATTTATAAATCCGGCCCACTTAGTATGCGGAAATATTTGACTGCAAATTTCCTCATTTGAGATTAAGACATATCTTATACATTGTGCATTTCTAGCAGAACTAGAATATCTGGCTATTTCAATAACTTCTTCTAACTCTTTTTTACTGATTTTTACCTTTTCAAAACTCCTAAAAGATCTCGTCTCTCTAATTAATTTATCAATCAAAAACCTTACCCCCTTATAAATATATCTACTAAAAGTATCTTTCAAAATTCAGCATATGTCAATAGTGCGGGGATAATTTTTGTTTTAATATTTGTTTAGTATTTAAGACATTTTTTATTATTTAGAAAATTATAAAAATTTTGATTATTATTAACTGGATGCAACGTCACGTTGCTTTTTATTTTCCCTCTTTATCTTGATAAAATTATAGTTTCCGTTGATCTTCCTTTTATATCCAAAATTTGTAACAGTAGGAAAGATCCCTATCCTCCTGATCTCAAAGAGGTCGTCGCTGAGACAGTATGAACCAGAGTCAGTAGCTACAGCGTAAGGGTATCCAGCTTCGCTGACTAATCTTTTAGCCCTCTCATCCAGGTCACCATAGGGGTATGCAAAGGAGTTCAGTTTGATATTTAATTTCTTCTCGGTAATCTCCTTATCTTTAAATATCTCATCTTTCATCTCCATGTTACTCAATTGAGACAGTCTGGGATGGCTGAGAGTATGTCCTCCAAATTCAATGAGACCGCTGTCTCTCATCTCCTCCAACATAGGGAGATTCATCATTTTAAAGGTTTTTTCATCGGTTAGATCCACATCCCATTTATTATAGGTTCTGTCAGAAACCAGGTAGATAACAGCTTTGAAACCGAATTCCTTTAAAATAGGAAATGCATAGGTATAGTTATCTACATAACCGTCATCAAAAGTCAGCATGATATATTTTTTTTCAAACCTTTGGTGGATGGGAATACTAGCTAGGTCACTAAAAGTAATAGGGATATAGTTTCCCTTCTTTAAGATAGTCATATGATCCCTGAACTGATCGATGGTCACATAGGTACCATGTTTTCCAGATTCTGTATCTATATCTTGGATCACTCTATGGTACATGATCACAGGAATATCATATTTTTTTATCCCTACCCATTCCATCTGGTATGTTTTTTCTAACGTATCCACAATCTTATGAATATTGAAGTTTTCTGCGATGATGTCTATTACTTCTGTAGGAGTCTGATTTAATTCTACACCGTGATCTATCTCAGACTTAATAAAATCCCAGTCAAAATTATGGGAAGTTCTGTCTCCTACATCTCCAAAATTAGAAGCTAAAGCCATAGATACTGTATCGGCATCTATAATACCAATCTCTTTGGCTTCTCCAATGGCTAAAGTAGGTCTACCCATGAGTAAGCTTTCCATAGCTACCCTTCCGGCTCCTATAACCAGGTCGGAAGCAGCCATGAACTCATAGACGTTATCGATATACCCTGTAAAATTTATTTTGTTTTTAAAACTATTAAATCTTTCAGGGATATCTTTCCCACCGATTATATTTACAGTATATCTATCCAAATCAATGGAGTTAGCCAACAGGTTATAGGTTATATCTGCTTTAGGGCCTGATAAACGCCCAATGATAGAGATCACTTTTTTGGAGTTATTGGGAGGAGTTGAAACTTTAAATTTAGTTAAATCTATCCCGTTCCTGAGAACTTTAATTGCAGCAGGGTCTACATCAAAGGTTTCTATGAGGTCTCTTTGGATATTTTCACAGACAGCATACCCGCATCCAATGGGCTGCTTTCTTTTTCTGTGTTTGGAAACATGCTGCATCCCATGAACAGTAGTTACAAAGGGAGTCTTTGTAAGTTTACAGGCTATCTTCGTACTCCAGGCCGAGGCACGGGAGTGGGCGTGAACCACATCTATTTTATTTTGCTTTATGATTTTTACTAATTTTATTATCTGATTAAATCTTTGAAAGATATTTCTCTTGTTGAATGCAAGGGGGATATACTTACCCCTGTTTTTCTTCGTCAGTGTATCGGAAACAAAATATAAATTATGTCCCCTATCTATTAATTTTTCTCCTATTTCAACTGCATATACTTCAGCTCCTGTAACTTCTAACTGAGATAATGCCATCAATATATTCATTAAATTCCTCCTTGAATTTACTTTTTTGATTTTTGGATGCAACGTCACGTTGCTATTTTATAGATTTATTATACCATAAATTGATTTTGAAGCTGTGAGGGGATTTTATCTTCTATGGGTTGGTTTTTAAGAGTACAAATATTTATAGATAAGGGTTCAGTATCCCTCACTTCCACCAATAAATCAACGACTGCAAAACTTGTAGTTTTAATACAGTAAAGAACTAAGCGTTTTAAATACTTAGCTCTTTTTTCTAATTTATAAGTTTAGGGCTAAATAAATAAATTCTAATGGCAGACTAATAAGAATTTTGTATTTTTTATTATTAATTAAATATAACCGGGATTAGAATTTCACTCACATATTCATCTTCACAAGAAGTAGCCCATGAGTCAATTAATGGAATAATATAACAATTGTCATTAATACTATATTGATGGGTATCGATATAATTTATGATTTTTTTTATAGTATCGCCAGTTTTAGTAATCAGCCCTTGATGAAGTGAACATACATAATATCCAGAAGGAGAAGTAAGTTTTTTTACATCATCTACAGAATCGCTCAAATAATCAAATACATAAGAGTAGTTTTCATAATCCTCATTGTATAAAGAATCTGTAGACAAACAAAGACCATATTTACTTATGATAGATCCATAACTTACTGGTAAACGATCCAGCTTTGACTTTAATAATTTTGCAGCTGATTCTAGTGGGGCATTTTCTAAGTAGTTCAGTGGCTCAGCGTAAAAAGTCATAGCTTCATAATAGTTTAATTGTATCCCTTCATAGAATTTAACTTTTTCATATTGTTCAAAATTATGAATTCTTTTATCGAGAAGAATTTCCAGTTTTTGGAACTCAAGGATTTTTTTTTGAATTATTTCTCTTTGATTTTTCAATAACACTATACTTTCTTTATGGGATGGATTTTCCATAAAAGTTTTAATGATTTTAAGAGGCAGACCAGTTTCTTTCAGTGTGAGGATCATTTCAAGTTTTTCCATATCACCAAGGGAATAATACCTATATCCGGTGGCATCATCGTGACGTGGAGAGAGTAAGCCGATGTTGTCATAATAAATAAGCGTCGGTCTTGACACATTATATTTTTTAGCCATTTCACTGATTAAAATTTTATTTTTCATAAAAACCTCCTTGACTATAAAGTTACTTTATAGTTTATTATATCAAATATAATAAAAATGTAAAGTAAGGAGGTAATAATGTACGAATATATCAAAATATATGGAGCTCGAGAACATAACTTAAAAAATGTATCTTGACATAGTAAAGTCTAAAAAAGTTAGTGATGGTTATTTTGAAGGTATTTTTTCATTTTTAAGGAAAAAATCAGCAGAGAGCCTTAGAAAAGGAACTAAAAATAAAAATATTGAACCTTGTTTTGTAAAAAAATATGTCTTGACTGTAATAGTTCAAGACTAAATAAAGGTACAAGGAATATTAAAGTTAATGGAAAAAACATTGTTGAAGTTTCGGCTTTTACTCTGGAAGAATTGAGTAACTGGACTTCATCCAAGTGATTCAGATAAATTGATTCAACTATTTAAGAAGCTGGTAAATAGAGGAAATCCTTTAAGAATTCTTAATAATCAAATAAGTCATACAATGAAATTTATTCGAAAAGCAATAGATAAAATTTAGAAAAGTTTTATAATAAAAAGAGTTAATTTAAAATTTTAATAATAATAAAAAGATAAAGGAGGAGTATTATGGCAAATTATATTTATATAGCAACATCACTGGATGGTTATATTGCAAGTGAAGATGGTGGTCTTGAGTGGCTTAATGAATTTCCCAATCCCACTAACAGTGACTATGGTTTTAATGATTTTATGCAAAGGGTTGACGCTCTTGTTATGGGAAGAAATACCTATGAAAAAGTTTTATCATTTGGTCAATGGCCCTATACAAAAAAAGTATTTGTCCTTAGCAGTAAATTAAAAGAAGTTCCAGAAGAGTTAAGTGATAAAGTTGAAATTATATCAGGGGATATAAAAGCTGTTACTGCTGACTTAAATAAAAAAGGATATGTTAATTTATATATCGATGGGGGAAAAGTAATTCAAAGTTTCTTAAAAGAGGGGTTGATCGATGAAATGATAATTACGCGTATTCCGATTTTACTGGGAGCCGGAATTTCTCTATTTGGAAAATTAGATAAACCGGTTCGATTTGATGAAGTTGAGACAGAAATACTGGATGACTTTCTTATAAAGAGTCATTATAAAATCCTCTCAAAATAAAGTTTTATAATTACTGTAATTTAACCTCTATTTTAACCTAAAAAAGAACCACTGAGTGGCCTAAAAGGCCATTCAGTAGTCTTTCTCATTTTGTAGCTATCTACCCCAATGTTTCTAATAGGTATAGAGCTTTCTTATTGACTGTTTTTCGATGCTGGAGGTATAAACACAAGGAGAAACTTTTAGGGGGCTTAGAAAGAAAATCAGCCCTTTTTATTCTCCTCAATCAATTCTAATGTTCCCGTTGTTGTAGCAACTACTGTGGCTAAGGGTGCTATAAATACTCCTATGAGGGGAATAAAGAGCAATATTGTAAACAGCCCTCCGTTGATCAGGAAAAATAGATAGTTTTTACGAATAATAGTTGTTCCTGTCTCAAAATCATGCCGCTCCAGAGTATAGTCGATAAATGAAAATCCAATGTAATACGACTGTACCATAAATAACAATACCGGGATAGCAGTATTTACAAGGGGAATAAAGAATAAAAGCAGGATGATACAGGTCATTACAAATTCCCTTAAAAATGACTTCACCGTAACAACTATACCTCTTTTGATAAAGTATAAATTATCTTTAAAGCTGAAGTTAAACTCCTTCCCTGTAAGAATTGATTCAGTTCTTTCTGATATATAACTTAAAAATGGGGAAAGAACAATTAAAATCAATGTTTTATAAACTAGATAATAGATAGCAAAAATTGTCAGATAGATAATAAATTTTAAAATAAACTGAATAAACGAGTTTAGGTCTCCTCCTAAAAGTTTACCTGCAAACTCTACCAAAGTCCCTCCAATAAATCTGCTCAAGAAATAAAATATAGCTATGAGGATTATGTTGATGATTCCCGGAATAAGATAAAACTTTTTTAGTTTGTTCTGGCCTATGAATTTAAATGCTTTCATATAGTTGTTAAAGGTAAAATTAATCTCTTTTAGCATGACTCACTCCCTGTTGAATATGTAGTTTTTAAGATGATTATACTCCAAAGAGTATTTATTTACTAATTTATTTGAATAAACTCTTACTTCTGATGAAAATTTCACAAATACTAAAATTAAATCTAAAAATAGAATCAATTTTAAATGTGAACCTCTCAAGAAAATTAAAATGAGAAATAAATAAAGATTATATATTATGAGAAATAAAAAGTTGTAATTTTATTTTAAAAATTCATATAGGAAACATTGTATATCAGCTGTTAAAAATGAAGAGAAACCTCCATTGTCATATTGAAAATAAAGGGTAGAAAAGCAGTGATTATTCACCCTATAAATAGGTCGAAAAAAAGATGAAAAATAAGTAAAAAATAGGTTGCTTATTTTATAACTTTGGAGTACTATTCGGGTATAAAAAGGAGGGGATAATCATGGAAAGAAAAGGCTGTTTTTTTGCCTTACTAGCAGGTGTAATTTGGGCAACAATGGGAGGGTTAGGAGTAGTTTTGGGAAGTCTGGGATTAACCCCCTATGAGATAGCGTTCAATAGGTTGTTTTTTGGTTTTTTATTGACGGCTATTTTTTTATGCAAAAAAGGGAAAGAAAAGTTAAAAATAGATAAAAAAGGGTTTGTATATATATTGATTATTGGAGTAATAACCCAGGCCTGTACAAATATATTTTATTATAACGCTGTGAATATATCAGGATCTATAGTAGCTACATTATTGATTTGTACAGGTCCTTTATTTACAATGATATTTTCAAGCTTTGTCTTCAAGGAAAAACTTACAAAATTTAATTTAATTTCGCTGGCTGTTACTCTGATCGGATGTATATTTGTAATAGTTAACGGAGATATAAAAAAAGTAAATTTTGATGTAGTTGGAATTGGTTTTGGTATTTTGTCAGGGATAACCTATGGTTTGTTTCCTATATTCAGTAAAAAATTAGAAGGGAAATATGACAGTGAGGTAATAACTTCATATGCTTTTGGTATAGGAGCTATAGTGGTATTTGCATTCTGTGATTTTGGAAATTTAGTGTCAGAATACAGCGACAACCATATAATAGCTACCTCTCTTTTATTGGGTCTGTTACCTACAGGAATTGCATTTTTCTTATTTTTAAAAGCAATAAACTATATTCCTGTGGTAAAAGCCAGTATCATCAGTTTGGTTGAGATACCTACAACAGCAATAATCGGTACATTATTTTTAAATGAGGTAATAACTGTCAGCGGGGCAGTGGGGATGTTTTTAGTCTTAGGAGGAATATGCATTTCAAAATTTAAATAGACAGATATTTAATTTTAGAGGAGTTGTTTATGAAAAAAAAGAATCTAGAGGAGACAGCAGGGAATAGATGGAGCGGCGGGATCACAAAGGAACTCTATAGAGATATGAAAGATTTTAATATAAGAATATCCAGTGCATCTATAGAACCTGGATCCAGTAAATTTTCAGATTTCTCAGGATATAAGAGGATCTTAATAATACTTGAGAATAAAGTGAGATTGACCAGAAAAAATAAAATCATAGATCTTTATGAAGATGATACTTTTTTCTTTGACGGGAAGGATGAGATAAGATCTGAAAATGAAAAACAAGTTTTAGACTTTAATTTGATATGGAATCCTCTAAATATAGAGGTCAATGTAAATAAAATTTGCGGTAAAAATAATTTATTTACCGATGAAAATACCTTTATATTCTCTCTGGATAATGGATCAACCTTTAATTTAAACAACAAGGATTATGTCTTAGATAAGTATGATTTTATAGAAATATTGGACAGGGAATATAAAAATATTAAATTTAAGGGTAAACTTATAACTATAAATTGGAAATAATCTTAATTTATTTGCTTATTTAGGTATAAATTTCGTATAAATGTGGTATATTTTATACTGACTATATTAGATTATAGAAAAAATGAAAAAAATGGGGGATATAAAAATGTCAAAACTAGTAGAAAGATTTATAAATTATGTGAAATTTGATACAGAATCAGATGAAAACTCAGCAACATGCCCGAGTACAGAAAAGCAATTGAAACTGGCTGTCTTTTTAAAAGATGAGATGATTGGATTGGGACTAGAAGAAGTAACATTGGATGAAAATGGATATTTAATGGCAACTCTGCCTAGTAATACCGATAAAGACATCCCGACTTTTGGTTTTGTAGCACATATGGATACTGCACCTGCATTTTCAGGAAAAGATATAAAACCTAAATTTGTAGATTACAATGGCGGGGATATAGTATTAAATGAGGAAAAAAACATAGTTCTGTCTCCTAATGATTTTAAGGAGCTGGATTCATATATAGGTGAGACTCTTATTACTACTGACGGGACTACTCTTTTAGGAGCAGATGACAAGGCTGGTATTGCTGAAATATTAACAGCTATGGAATATTTGATGGATCATCCTGAGATAAAACATGGAAAGATCAGAATAGGATTTACACCTGATGAGGAGATAGGAAGAGGAGCAAATTTATTTGATGTGGAAAAATTTGGAGCTGAATTTGCCTATACTATCGATGGTGGTAGATTGGGAGAGGTAGAATATGAAAACTTCAATGCTGCAAGTGCTAAGATAAAAATAACAGGTAGAAGTGTGCATCCAGGGACTGCTAAAGATCAGTTAGTCAATGCCCTTCAAATAGGAATGGAACTTCATAATTTATTACCGGTAAACCAGCGTCCTGAATTCACCGAAGGATATGAAGGGTTTTATATGTTATGTGAGATGAGTGGGGATATATCCGGTGCAAAGTTAGATTATATTATCAGAGATCATGATATGGAAAAATTCCTGGAGAAAAAAGAATTTATAGGTCAGGCTGTAGAACTATTGAATAAAAAATATAACAATGTTATTGAGTTAGAACTTACTGACAGTTATTACAATATGAAGGAAAAGATAGAAGAAAAGATGGAAGTCTTTGACATAGCCCGTGATTCTATGATTGAGTTGGGAATAGAACCTGTTATAAAACCTGTTAGAGGTGGAACAGATGGAGCTAGATTATCTTATATGGGACTGCCATGCCCTAATATATTTACAGGGGGTCATAATTTCCATGGGCAGTATGAATATATACCTGTTTCATCTATGGAAAGAGCTGTTGAAGTAATAGTGAAGATCAGTGAAAATGTTGCAAAAAGATAAAAAAAATAATTATATCAAATAACTACCTAAAAGAATCTCTTTTTAAGGGATTCTTTTTTTTATGGTTAAAAAACCTACCTTAAATAATAGTATTCCTTGAAAGGAGGGGAAAAATTAGGTATAATAATTAAGTTAGAGTCCAAAAAAATATAAATAAAAGAACAATAGGTTAGAACAAATAGTTAGGAGGAAAAGATGAAAAAAATATCTTTTAGAAGGATACTACCGTCTAAGATTTTAGTGATGTCATTTATAGTTATAATACTTATAGGTACATTTTTTCTTTCACTGCCCATTGCAGTAAAAGAAGGTCAGGATATAAGTATTTTGACGGCATTATTTACAGCTACATCTGCAGTTTCAGTGACAGGCCTCTCATTGGTTGATGTAAGTATGGTTTTCAGTCCCTTTGGGAAATCGATAATATTGATATTGATCCAATTAGGCGGACTTGGAATAATGACTTTTTCAACATTAGTTTTTACCTTGATAGGGAAACAAATAAGTTACCAGGAGAGAAAAATATTAAAGGAGGACCTCAATACCTACACCATTGGAGGAGTAATAAAGTTTTTAAAGCGGATCGTGTTGATAGTAATAGGGATAGAGATCATAGGAGCTGTCTTTTTGACCTTTGGGTTTGCCAGTACCATGCCATTAAAAAAAGCTATGATATATGGAATATTTCATTCAGTATCTGCATTTTGTAATGCCGGATTCTCACTTTTTTCAGACAGTGTAGTCAGGTATTCTGGTAATATGACAGTGACCCTGACCATTGCAATCTTAATATCTTTAGGTGGAATTGGATTTGCAGTTATTAACTCTACTATAAACTACTATAAGACAGGTAAAAAAACATATAATTTAACTTCTAAATTAGCTATTTCTATCAGTCTTTTCTTAACTTTGAGTGGGACTATAGTGTTTTTTGTATTTGAAAGAAGTAACCCGGGAACCATCGGGAACATGGGGATAATAGATGCATTGACTAATTCTTTTTTTCAAAGTGTAACTACCAGAACAGCTGGATTTAACTCCATTCCAATGGAGAATTTGAGACCTTCAACACTGTTTTTATTCTTAATTTTGATGTTTATAGGAGCTTCACCTGGTTCTACAGGTGGAGGATTAAAAACTACAACTTTTGGGATAATAATGTTTTATGTAATGGTAGTTGTGAGAAATGAAAAGGATCTTGTTGTATCCAACAGGCGTGTTCCATGGGAAGTTTTACACAGGGCTATGGCTATCTTAATAATATCTTTAATATATATTACTGTGGTAGTATTTTTGATATTGATGACCAATGAGATGACCTCTATAAAAGATCTGGCAGATGCTGTCTTACAAGGATCTGTACATGGAAATGCTGTGGTACATACCAGTAACCTAACTTTAGATAAGGTTATCTTTGAAGTTATGTCAGCTTTTGCAACTGTAGGAGTATCCCAGGGAATAACAGCAGACCTGAATGTGTTCGGAAGGATATTATTAATTTTAACTATGCTGATAGGAAGAGTAGGACCCCTTACATTTATGCTGGCATTCAGTGAAAAAATTAAAGTTAGGTCCTATAAATATCCACAGGAAAATATACTTATAGGGTAAATTAATTTAGAAAAAATCTAGGAGTTGAGATAAAAATGAAGAACTATTTAGTTATAGGACTAGGGAGGTTTGGATCGAGCATTGCACAGACACTCTATGAAGCTGATAGTGAGGTCCTGGCAATAGATACAAATGAGGAGTTGGTCCAGGAAGCTATAAATAATAATCTAGTGGATAATGCCCTGATACTTGATGCTACCGATGAAAACGCATTGAAGGAGATAGGTGCCAGTAATTTTGATATAGCCTTTATAGGAATAGGAAGTAATATTCAGGCAAGCATCATGACAACTTTAAATTTGAAGGAATTAGGTGTTAAAAAAATTATAGCCAAGGCAGTCAGTAAGAGTCACGGGAAAGTACTGAAAAAAATAGGTGCCGATGAGGTGATATACCCGGAAGAATATATGGGACATAGGATAGCTATGCTGGCTATGGAGCCTAACATGATGGAGCATATGAGATTTTCAAAAGATTTTTTATTAGTAGAGTTTAAAGCTCCTCCATCATTTCTGGGGAAAAATTTAATGGAATTAGCTGTAAGAGATTCATATAATATAAATATAGTGGGCATAAAAAAAAGTAATGGAGAACTGAATTCAAGCCCTAGAGCAACAAGTGTTATTGAAAAAGGTGATACACTCTTGGTTATCACTGATTCTAAAACAGCCAGAGAATTAGAAAATTTAAAGTAAATAAGGAGAAAAATAATGCATGAATTTGATGTAATAGTAGTAGGAGCAGGACATGCAGGTTGTGAAGCAGCCTTAGCATCTGCAAGAATGGGAATGAAAACAGCGATATTTAGTATAACTTTGGATAATATAGGAGTAATGTCTTGTAATCCGTCTATCGGAGGGCCTGCCAAATCTCATTTGGTAAAGGAGATAGATGCTCTCGGTGGAGAGATGGGGAGAAATATCGACAAAACTTTTGTACAAATAAGAGTTTTAAATACAAAGAAAGGACCAGCGGTAAGATCTCTCCGGGCTCAGGCCGATAAGCAGAGTTATCATATGGAGATGAAAAAAACTATAGAGAATACAGAAAATTTAGATTCTATCCAGGGAATGGTAACTGAGCTGGTAGTAGAGGATAATAAAGTTGTAGGTATAAAAACTCAAGAAGGAGTAACTTACTCAGCTAAGACAGTTATCATAGCGGCAGGAACGTTTATGAGAGGTCTTATCCATATTGGAGATAAAAAGTTTCAAGGTGGAAGGATGGGAGAATTACCGTCAAATGAACTGCCTCTATCACTAAAAAAAGCAGGATTAGAGTTGGGAAGATTTAAGACAGGAACTCCTCCAAGAATTGATTTTAGAAGTATGAACTTTGACAGGTTAGAGGAGCAGCCGGGGAATTTTGAACAACTTTTAAAGTTTTCCAATAGAACTTTGAATGAAGATGTGGAAGGAAGGGAGCAAATCCCGTGTTATGTAACATATACAAACCCAGATGTACACAATGTAATAACTAAAAACAAATCTAAGTCACCTCTATTTAACGGAACTATCGAGGGAACAGGGCCGAGATATTGCCCGTCTATCGAAGATAAGGTATTTAGATACCAGGAGAAGGAAAAACATCATCTGTTTTTAGAAAAAGAGGGTTATGGAACCAATGAAGTATATATAAGTGGATTTTCAACTTCACTTCCTGCAGAAGTTCAAGAGAAGATGGTAAAAAATATCTATGGATTAGAAGAGGCAAAGATCATGAGATATGCCTATGCCATAGAGTATGATTATGTGTTGCCTGAAGAATTACAATATAGTTTAGAGACTAAAAAAGTAGAAAATCTATTTTTAGCAGGACAAATCAATGGAACTTCTGGGTATGAAGAAGCTGCCGGGCAGGGACTTTTAGCCGGGATGAATGCAGCTAGAAAATTACAGGGTAAAGAGCCTATCATATTGGATAGAGCAGACTCATACCTAGGAACCTTAGTAGATGATCTGGTAACTAAGGGAACCAATGAACCATATAGAATGTTTACTGCTAGAAGTGAATACAGACTTCTTCTAAGAGAGGATAACGCTGATCTTAGACTTTCTAAAATAGGTTACGAAGCAGGATTATTAGATGAAGCGACTTATAACTTAGTAGAAAAGAAGAAAAAAGATGTTTTAGAGATCATTGAAAAATTATCTTTAAATTTAGGATCTAGTAACAAAAGAATTGCAGAGGTGTTGATCAAGAAAAATAGTGGGGACCTGAAATCAGGAACTACCTTGTTAGAACTATTGAAAAGACCTAGATTAGATTATAAAGATATTAAATATATCGCTGAAATTATAGATGGATTTGAATTAGGAGAATATCCTGAGGATACTGAATACCAGGTAGAGGTTCAGGTTAAATATGACGGGTATATAAAAAAATCATTAAAGATGATAGAAAAGCATAAAGCACTGGAAGAAAGATTAATTCCTAAAGATTTCGATTATGATGTAGTTAGCGGAATAACTGGTGAAGCCAAGGAAAAATTAATAGAGAAAAAACCTTTAAATATAGGGCAGGCTTCTAGGATATCTGGTGTATCCCCGGCAGATATATCTGTATTACTTATGGTTTTAAAGATAAGAGGTGACAAATAAGATGAAAGAATTTTTTTATGAAGGACTAAAAAAAATAGGACTGGAATTAGATGAAGCTACAGTAGATATGTTATTAGAGTATGGGAACTTATTGTTAGAGACCAACAAACACACCAACTTAACAGCTATCAGAGATGAAAAAACTATGTATGAAAAACATTTTTTAGATTCTTTATTACTGCAAACTAAGATACCTTTTGGTGTTAAAAAAGCTATGGATATAGGAACAGGAGCAGGGTTTCCTGGGATGGTATTAGCCATTGCCAATCCTGATATAAACTTCACTCTGATGGATTCTGTAAGTAAAAAAACAAATTTTTTAGAGATGGTGGCAGAAAAATTAAATCTATCCAATGTAGAAGTGGTAAATATGAGAGCGGAAGATTATATAAAACTGGAAAATAAGAGAGAAACTTATGACCTTGGGTTATGCAGGGGAGTATCAAAGTTTAATGTGATACTGGAATATATGGTTCCCTTTCTAAAGGTCGGGGCTACATTTTTAGCCCAAAAAATGGACTATCAGGAGGAGTTGGAATACTCGAAAAATGCATTTGAAATATTAAACAGTGAAATAGTAAAAGTAGATGAATTAAAATTACCATTTTGTGGAGATGCAAGATATATATTTGAAATAAAAAAAATGGAGGAGACTGACAGGAAATATCCAAGAAGAGCAGGAATACCACTTAAAAGACCACTATAATAGTCGGAATTAAAAAATTCCAGATACGAGCCAACAAAAAAATAGAGGTTGTTACTGATGAAAGAGTTAAGAACTTTTGAATTTTAAATAAAAAAAGGGGGAAGCTATGAAAAAACTTATCATGAAATACCGAAAAAGCTTCATTGCTTCCTCGGTACTGGTTTTAATGTTGATAACTGTTCCATTGTACATTACTGTCAGGGATAACTTTGATAAAATGGTAGATATCTCTTTAAAGTATTTTTTAGCTGATATATCCCATACAACCTCTGATCTTTCCACATTTGGTCTCATTGTTGTAGATGATGCAGTCTTAAAAGACGATAAGGGGGTAACTGTACTCTATGCTCCTAAGCTTATCCTGCGATACTCTATAAAAGACCTCCTGAGGGGGAAAATTACAGAGATCAGTGCTGAAAATCCATATCTATATATTGCAGTAGATAAAAATAGAGATGTAAACATAGTGGATATTTTTGCTACTGGAAGCCCTGGAAAAGCAGGAGTACCTATAGATATTATTACAGTAACTAATGGAAAGCTGTTGTTTCAGGACAATTATTATGAAAAACCTATAAATAAGTTTGTAAATAATGTAGACGGATATGTCAGTTTTGATGATACCCATGGAATCGACCTGAGGTTTTATAATACTGAAGGTGATGAGATGGTTGATTATTCCTTCACTAACTATGAAAAAGAATACTCTATGACCATTAAATTAAAAAATGGGGATATTGATCAAGACCTAATGCAGTATGCCTATGTAGATGAATATACAAACTACTTAGGAGGAAAAGCAGATCTGGACTTAACCATAGATAGTGATGGTTTGTGGGGAGATGCTTACCTATCCAAAGCCAGTTTTAAAACTAGTGCATATGATGGGGTGGCAACGGATATCCATGGAGGAGTGGATTTTTTAGGTGAGAGGATAAAATTAAAATTAGATGGTAAGATGGAGGAGAAAAATGTTGAATTTTCCTTAGAATATCTCCCGGATAATGTAGAGATGAATATAACGGCCAGTGATTTGAATAAAGAAGATATTAAAAAAGTAACCTTATTCGATGATACCCTGAAGAAAAAATTGGATGACCTGGGAGATTTCAACGTTTCATATCTAAGGTTAAAATTTAATTTTGATAAGGATTTCAACTTAACTTTGGACAACTATCTGAGATTAGATACTTTGAATATTAAAGGTGCAGAGGTAAAAGATCTTAAGGGAAGTATAGTTTTGTCTGGAGATCAGGTAAGATTAAAAGATTTGAGATTTTTTATGAATTATGATGGGAGTGAGGGGTACACCTTGCTGAACGGATCCTACGACGAAGATATTTTAGACCTGAACTTCAGTATTTTAAATAGGAAGAGCCCTTTAAAATTAAAAGAGTTAAATGGTAATTTTAAATATGATCTAAATACTGAGAAAATTGATTATACCCTCTATTCAGATATATTGAAGATAGGTGGGGAGATAGATCTGAACAGACAAATATTCGGGATTTCCAGTATAGGAACTAAAGATGTAGAGATAAAATATAATGGTGAATATTATTCCACCAAAAACAATGTTAAAGTGATCTATGATTATGCTAATAAAGATCTGCTTTTAGGCCAGGGAGAAGTGGAGATAAAGGGAAAAGATTCACTGAGGTCCTTAGCTTTAAATTTTACTAACAATGGCAACAGGATCTACTTTAACAAGATAAATTTATTCTACAATGAGCTGCACTTATCTGCTAATGGTTATTTAAATATAGATGATCTCTCCTATAATTTTGATTATACAGGAAAAAATTTAAAGATTGAAAATTTTATATCTGTTGATGACTTGGAAACAGGAATAGATTTTGATGGTACTTTTATAGGAGAAAAAGAAAAATTTTCTTTAATCTCTAATGTAGAGAGTAAGAGCGGTAGATATGGTGTCTCCTACAAGGATATCCGTGGAAGACTGAGAGTGGTTAATAACGGAAAAGTCGGTGCAGACTTCGATGGTTATTTGGGAGAGGTATCCTACGATAACGTTGAATTTAAAGACTTTAAGGTAGGATTAAATTATAGTAATGATGTTTTTAAGGTCTCAGAACTCAGAAATAATCTTTTGACAATTGTAGGTGACTATAATATAATTAATCAAACCTTAGATTTTGATTATAAAATAAGGGGAATAAAAGAAAATAAGATAAAATTACTAGAAAAGTATGGGTTCAAGATGGATCTGGAAGATGTTGATGGAAGTTTAAAGGGTCAAACAAAAGATTTAAAAATTAAACTTTATTCGACCAATGCCTGGGTTCAATATGAGAATTTACCAAAGATATATTTAAAGGGAGGAATACGATTTTATGATCAAAAAATATACTTTGATGAATTTAAAGTCGGTGAAAATAATATCGGTGGATATTACAATGTTTCCTCGAAAAACTTTAGATTAAAGGTAAATTTACTTGAAAATAATTTGGCAGAATATTATGGAGATGTGAACTTGAAATATCGTCTCACAGGAGAAGTTGTCCTGTGGGGAACACCAGATAATATTAGTGGAGTTTTAAAAACTTTTGCAGATAATGTCTATCTCCGGGGGAGGAAGCTGCCGAATCTAAAGATGGTCTCTACTTATAAAGGGGGGAACTTAGGGAAATTAGATAAAAGTGGTCACATGGATATTAACAGTGTTACTATTTCTTCTGAAAAAGGGGATAAACTTTTAAATGGAGGAGGGTGGATTGATCTAAGCCAAAATAAACTTTCTTTTAAAATTAAAGATATTTTAGATGTTGAAAACTTAAAAGAATATTCAGAAACACAGGATATAAGTGGAAAGTTAAAAACGGATATTAGTGTAGACGGTTCGTTTAATGATTTAAAATATGACCTTAATATAGATAGTAAAGTTATTCTTATTGACGGAAATAAACTTGAAAACTTAAAGGTCGATCTCCATGGAGATTTAAAAGAGCTGAGATTAAAAGAATTGAGTTTAAGTTATCATAATAATAAACTGACTTCTCGGGGAGAAATTAATTTTAAAGATTTTGATTATAGTTTAAATATCAAATCCAATGAAATAGACCTTTCTTTTCTGAACATATTTTCTTTCTCTGAGTACATAAATAAAATTAAGGGAATCGCTACTATCGATGTAGAGATAAATTCTAAAAATAATTATGGGGAATTTAAAGTCAAAGATCTTTCAGCTGAAATGCCAAAATATGGGATCTTCATAGATAAGGTTAATACCCAGGTGGTTTTAGATAAAAAACTTGTGAAGATCGATTATTTTAAAGGCAAGATAAATAATGGTGACATTAAAATGGAAGGTTATCTAAAAATCCCTGCTTTTGAGGGAATAGAAAAGCAGGATAGTCAGGTATCCAAACTTGATTATAGACTTAATTTGGTTTTAGATAAGGTGGATTATTCCTATCAGGATAAGATCAACTTAGTGTTAAGTTCAGACGCAGTTTTTACTAAAAATAAGGTCACTGGTGATTTTATAATCAATAGCGGTGAAATTTTAGGGATTCCAGATGTTAAAGATACAGAGGTTTCTAATATAGCTTCTCAGATTAAAGAAAAGGAAGTTATTAGGAGATCCAGAGAATTGGGTAGTGATTTTGAGATTAAAACAGTTGAAGATGACGGACCTAGTATTGATATAGATATAAACTTAAAAACTGAAAGTCCAATTAAACTAAAGATTTCAAAGTTGACCTATACATCCATTGTTGAAAATATATATGGAGATTTAGATATAGATGGGAATTTAAAATTAAAAAATAAAGAGATAAGTTATAATGGGATGGTCAGTATTGATGATGGATCCATTGTACTTAACAACAATTTATTTTATCTGAGTACTGCTACAGCAAAATTTATTAAAACTGAAGCGGAAAGTGTGAGCTTTCATCCGATAGTGGTGTTAAATGCAAACTCTACCATTGCAAATGAAGATGTATATATAAATATAAGTGGTGAATATCCTAATTTACAGATCCAAATGAGTACAGGTTCAGGGTTAAATGAGGATGAAATTGGATCGTTATTGACTTTTCATAATGTAAGTGATGAAAAAAACACTAATGTAGTTGTGAAAGATGTATTGGATAGAGAGATAAGTGATAAACTTTTTTCGCCTATATCTTCAGAAATTGCCAGTGTATTAAAAATAGAAAAATTTCAAATTTCATCTGATTTAGTAGCGTATGAATATGAAGGTGGAACTTATAAAGATACAGGGACTTTAGGATTAGGGGCATCGATAGATGCAGAAAATCCAATATACAAAGATAAACTGTATTGGAAAGCTAAAGCTAGATGGGGAGCATCTAAATATTATGACAATGTCACTGAGTATGATTTTGCTTTAGATCATAGAATAACAAAAAACTTGTCGTGGGGTGGAGGAGTTGGTAAAATTCCAGAGGGGAGAGCAAGAACAGGAGATACTCTCATTAACTACCATATCGACTTAAGTTGGAGAAAAAAATATAAAAATTTGGAGCAGATAATACTTAACATATTTTTACTTGGAGGAGAAGAATGAGAAAACAATTAATAATTTTATTAACCTTTTTGATTTCATTGGTAAGTTTTTCCCTGGATTACGAAATATCTGGTATAGATATTAAAGGAAATCGGGAAGTCCCAATGGAAGTTATCAAAGGGAATTTAAAATCTAAAGTAGGAGATAAATACTCTACGAACAACATGGTAATAGACTATCAAACTATAAAAAACTTATCCTATATCGATGATATAACTATATATCCTAAATTAGAAAATAATAATATAAAACTTATTATTGAAATTAAAGAGGATAAAGATGCGGCTAATCTATTAAAGAAAGAAAATATATTGCCTATGTCCGAAAGGGTAAAGGTGGATAAATCTTTAATTATAAGCTCAATAGATATATTTGGAAATTTACATATCTCCAGAGAAGAGATTTTGAAGCAGATACCGATTAAAGTAGGTTCATTTTTTTCTAAGACAAAGATTTTAGAAGGACAAAGAAATCTTATTAATACCGGTCATTTTAGAGACGTAAACCCAGAGGTATATAAATATGGTGAAGGGATATCGGTACAATATAGCTTAGAAGAAAATCAGGTTATAACCGGTGTAAAAATCGAGGGGAATACAAAATATTCAACAGAGGAATTGACTAAGTTAATTCAAACAGAACCTGGAAAAATCTATAATATAAATACATTGAGAGATGATAAAGACAGAATTCTTAAGAAATACCATGAAGATGGGTATACTCTTGCAAAAGTAATAAATATAGATATAAATAACAATATGGAATTAGTAATAACTCTTTCTGAGGGAATTATTCGTAATGTTGAGTATAAAAAGATGGTAACTAAGCAAAAAGGTGCTCGTAGACAATCCAATGATACTCTTTTAAAAACGGAAAATTTTATAATTGAAAGGGAATTAGAGGTAAAAGAAGGACAGGTATTTAATCAAAAAGATTACGATCAGTCAGTAAGAAACCTAATGAGAAGTGGTGCTTTTAAAAATATCCAGCCTGAATATAAAAGTATTCCTGGAGATCCAGATGGTGTAAAAGTTGTAATGCTTATAGATGAAGACAGAACAGCGATGCTTCAAGGTGCAATATCTTACGGTTCAGCAGTAGGACTGGTAGGAAGTATCAGTATAAAAGATACTAACTATAAGGGGAGAGGACAAGATTTTGGATTTACCTTTGAAAAATCTTCGGAAGATTATACAAGTGTAAGTTTATCTTTTAGAGATTCTTGGATAAAGGACACGGATTTTGTATCATGGGGATGGAATTTGTATCGACAAGAGGATGAAGACAGTGAAACTTTTGATCATTATGCAAGTACTATTCATGGAGGTACAATCTCAATAGGTAAAGGTCTCAGCAGATACTTAAGATTTGAATTAGGACTTAAACTAGAGAGAGTCGAAGAAGAAAATGAAGATGGGAAAAAGACACAAACTTATAATTATGCCAGTGTGACACCATCAGTTATATATGATACGAGAAATAACTATCTCGATCCTACAACTGGTAACTATGCTAAATTTAGTGTAGAAATGGGTCATTATTTTGGAACTGAGGTAGGAAGTGCATATGAAGATAATTCAGGAATCAATGGCGATGATGAAGCTTTTGCTAAGGCTACCTTAGAACTTAGAAAATATCATCAGGGATTATTTAAAGGAAATACCATGGCCTACAGGATGGTTGCAGGAATGGGTACCGATTCATTGAAATATCAACAATTATATGCTTCTGGTGGAGCTAACTCTATGAGAGGGTATAAGTACGGTTGGTTGAGAGGACAGGATCAATTAGTTTTTAATATCGAGAATAGAACCCAGATAAATGAATTTTTAGGTCTAGTTTTCTTCTATGATATCGGTAGATCTTGGTATCATGGAGACAGTGGTGATAAGTTTGTAGACAGATCTGAAGGGAATGTTCCAGACGATATGAAACAATCAGCAGGTGTGGGACTTAGAATAAAAACACCAATTGGACCTATCAGACTTGATTTTGGATTCCCAGTAGGAGACTCTGAAGAAAATGGGATGCAATTCTTCTTTAACATGGGACAGATGTTTTAAATAAAATATTAAAATAAATAGGAGTGAGTGTAATGAAAAAAATGTTAACGTTGGCAATGGCAATAAGTATGTCGGTATCGATCTTTGCAGCTAAGATAGCTACTGTAAATACACAAAAAGTGTTTCAAGGTTATTCAAAGACACAGGTTGCTAAAACAAAATTAGAAACTGAAAAAACAAAATTAGAGGGACAGTTAGCAGTTAAAGCTAAAAATTTAGAAAAGATAGCTAAAGAATTAAATGCTAAAGGTGATAAAGTAACAGTTGCGGAAAAAGATAAATTCCAAAAACAACAGATGGAATTTGGAAAAGAACGTCAAGCATTACAACAAAAATTAGGAAGATTAGAGTATGAAGAGATGGGATCAATACAAACTGAGATAAAATCAGCAGTTCAACAAGTAGCGAGAAAAAATAAATATGAGATGGTTATTGAAGAGGGAGCTGTATTATACGGTGGGAAAGATATAACTGCAGATGTATTAAAAGTCTTAGAAAGTTCAAAAAAAATAAAATTATAATGATATTAGGAGGAGTTTATGTATAATTTAGAAAAATTATCGGCTCTTCTTGGTGGAGAAATTAAGGGGGATAAAGTCCAGGAAATTACTGGACTTGCTCCCTTTTTTCAAGCCAAGAAGGGTGAGGTGACATTTGCAGCAGAGGATAAATTTTTAACGAAATTAGGTGAAACTGATGCAACAGTATTGGTAGTCCCTGAATTAGAGGAATATCTGCCTAATAAAACATATATAGTAGTTGAAAAAAATCCCAGAGAATTGATGCCTATATTGTTAAAGTTCTTTAAAAAAGAAGTGATGTTTCCTATAAAAGCGATAGAGGACAGTGCAGTAATAGGAGAGAGGGTAAGAATAGCCCCTAATGTCTATATAGGTCATGGAGCAAAGATTGGTGACGACGTAACAATACACCCGAATGCTTATATAGGTCAGGATGTAGTGATAGGAGAAGGATCTGTTATCTATCCCAATGCAGTGGTTAGGGAATTTTGCAGCTTAGGAAAAAACTGTATCTTACAACCCGGTGCTGTGATAGGGTCTGATGGATTTGGATATACCAAGGTAGATGGAAACAATATAAAGATAGAACAAATAGGAAGGGTAGTTTTAGAAAATGATGTTGAAATTGGTGCCAATACTACCATAGACAGAGGAGCTATTGGAGATACAATTATAAAAGAATATACTAAAATTGATAACCTGGTACAGTTGGGACATAATGGAATAATTGGTAAAAATTGTTTTATTATCTCTCAAGTGGGAATAGCAGGAAGTACTGAGGTTGGAGACAACTGTACTTTGGCAGGACAGGTAGGAGTAGCAGGACATATTAAGATAGGAGATAATGTGGTTTTAGGAGCTCAATCAGGAGTATCAGGGAATATAGCTTCTAATCAAATTCTTTCTGGAAATCCACCGGTAAGTGTTAAAGAGCATCTAAAGATAAAAGCCAGTTTAAAAAAATTACCAGAATTGGTGAAAAAGGTAAAAAAATTAGAGAAAAAGTAAAAAATCAAAATAATGAAAAAATATTCATGAAAGGCACCTGTATGGGTGCCTTTTTGTCTGAAAACATTGCGTTTTATACTAATTAGTAGTATAATTTTCCTATGAAAAATTATGATGAGAAAGAGATGAGAAATTTGAAGTTATTGGTAACTTTATCTAGGTGTAATTCCTCTGTAAATAGTAGGATATATCCAAAAATTAAGGAGGAAGGTTTAACAGAAACACAATTTTCAGTATTAAATTTACTCTATCACAAGGGAAAATTTAATATTAAAGAGATCATTGAAAAGACATTTTCAAGTGGCGGAACAATGACAGTGGTAGTAAATAATCTATTAAAGGAGGGTTATATAAAAAAGGAAAGGTCTGAGGTAGATAAAAGACAGGTACTAATTAGTATTACTTCTAAAGGCTTAAATCTATTGGATTACATCTTGGGAACCCATGTTGAAAATTTAAAAAATACCTTCGATGTATTGACAGACACAGAAAAATTGATTTTAACTGAATTATTAAAAAAATTAGGAAAGGGTAAAGTGGATGAAGAAAATTAATAAACAACTAAAGAAAGAAGCGATAATAACAGTGGTTCTATACCTCATATATTTTGTGTGGTGGTATAGTTTTGCATATGGATTGGGAGAAGTAGATCCAAAAGATTATAAATATATCTTAGGTTTACCAGAATGGTTTTTTTATTCTTGTGTCTTAGGGTTTTTGATGATAACAACTTTATTGTGGGTTTCTATCAAGTTATTCTTTAAAGAAGTAGATTTAAAAACATATGAAAAAAATGCAGGGAGAGAAGAATGGAAAAAATAAAATTAATATTACCTCTATTGGTATATTTAGGGATAACTTTATATATAGCATATTATAATAGTCCAAGAAGAAAAAAAAGTAAAAATTTCACCAACGAATATTTTATCGGAAATAGAAGCATGGGAGGATTTGTCCTGGCCATGACTGTTATTGCTACCTATACTGGAGCCAGTTCATTTTTAGGAGGACCTGGAGTAGCCTATAAACTAGGTTTAGGATGGGTGCTGTTAGCTTCTATTCAGATCCCCACTGCTTTTTTAACTTTGGGAATATTAGGAAAAAAATTAGCTATTATCTCCAGAAAAATTGACGGTATAACAATAAATGATTTCCTCCGAGCAAGATACCAAAATAAGTGGGTAGTAATTATGTCTTCTACGGCTATCCTATTATTTTTTATGGCCTATATGGTCGTTCAGGTTATTGGAGGAGCCAGGTTATTTGAAGTCTTGACAGGACTGGAGTACACTGTAGGTTTAGTTATTTTTGGATTTGCAATAATATTTTATACTGTGTTTGGCGGATTTAAAACTGTAGCTATAACTGATGCTATCCAAGGGGTTATAATGCTGGTAACCAGTATAATTCTGTTTTGGGTTTTAAAAGAAGCCGGCGGCGGGATGAGAAACATCATGAAAACCATCTATGAGATAGATCCCAATCTGCTCACTCCAAGTAGTGGAGGAGCTATAACGAAGCCCTTTATCATGTCGTTTTGGGTATTAGTAGGAGTAGGTCTCTTGGGACTGCCTCAGACTACCATAAGATGTATGGGATTTAAAGATAGCAGATCACTCCATAGAGCCATGGTTATAGGAACCTTTGTAGTCGGATTTTTAATGATAATGATGCACCTGATTGGAGTTATGGGAATAGCGATTATCCCTAATGAACAGTTGGGAGATAAGGTAATTCCAATCTTAGCTATTAGAAATTTATCTCCAGTACTATTAGGAGTCTTCATAGGAGGACCATTAGCTGCAATTATGTCTACAGTGGATTCTCTTTTGATTCAGACAAGTTCAACCATAGTAAAAGACATCTATATAAATTATATAGCTGTGGATAGAGATGAAAAGAAATTGAGCAGGATCTCCCTATGGACAACTTTAATTATGGGTGTTATGGTATTTACACTGGCTTTTCACCCCCCTGAATTTATAGTTTGGCTAAATTTATTTGCTCTAGGAGGCTTGGAAGCAGTATTTATGTGGCCTATACTGCTGGGGTTATATTGGAAAAGAGCTAACTCTACAGGGGCTCTTCTAAGTATGGGAATAAGCCTTTTGGTGTATGTCGGTATGACCCTTTTAAAAATAAAGTTTTTTGGGATGCATCAAATAGTACCTACAATAGTAGTAGGTGGGATAGTGTTCGTAATAGGGTCGTATCTTAAAAAGCCTGGTTCAGAGGAGCATTTAGCAATATTTTTTGAGTAAAAAAGATTTAAATTTAGGAGGCAGGAATGGAGATAAAATTAAAAAAAATAGATATAGATATAAAAAAAGGTGATCTAGAAAAATTTAATGAGATAGAATTTGCAAGATTAGTAGAGGGATCATTTAACGAATGGACTCGTTTAGATGAAAAAAAAGATAAAATCAATTGGTCCGGAGAACTTACAATAGAAAGTGAAGATGGAGATTTTGAATATAAGGTAGACACTGAAAAAAAATATATAACTAGTTTGGATCTCGATGGATTTTTAGATGGAGAAAAGATAGATATAGATGAAGATATGGAACTTCTACTCAGTTCAAATCATTCCTATATCTATGAACTACTTATTTTTCATGAAGTTTCAAAATTAAAGGTGGTTTCAGATATAAAGTTAAAAGCTGTGGAACTTTCCCTTTTCCCGAGATGGGCAAGCGGTTATTTGGCTGATAACTTGGAAACTAACCAAATCATTCATGAATTTATGGAGATATTTGAACCTCTTATGAATGAATTTGAAATAGTAAAAAAGATAGATATAAATTTAGATAACATCCAAGTAGAATGTGAAGATGAAAAAATAAGGGAGATATTTAAAGATACTGTAAAAAAATACATAAAAAAAGAAGTATTTTTTATAATGCACGACAGTGAATACAGGAACCTTTTGCCTAAATTAGAAATAAACAGATTGATCTCGGCAGGACATAAATTTAATCCTGATTTGGAAGAAGTTGAAATATATAGTTAATTATAATCAGTATAAAAATAAAATAACTCCAAAGTATTGACTTTTCCCTGAAACTGTCGTAAAGTTTAGTATATCAATATGGAGGTGTTTAGATTGAGTAACAATATTACATTTGGAGGAAATCCATTAACATTAATAGGTAATGAGATCAAAGTAGGGAAAAAAGCACCAAATTTTACGGCTTTAAAAACAGATTTATCCCCATTTAGTTTGGAAGAATTAAAGGGAAAAGTAGTTGTAATTTCAGTTATGCCGTCAGTAGATACACCGGTATGCGAATTGCAGACAATCAGATTTAATACAGAAGCTTATGAGCATGGAAATATTAATGTAATTACTATTTCGGCAGATCTGCCATTTGCTTTAGGGAAATTTTGTGCAAATAAAGGTGTAGATTCGGCAATAACCCTTTCAGATCATAAAGAGTTAGATTTTGGAATGAAATATGGATTTGTTTTGGAGGAGTTAAGACTTTTATCCAGAGGTATCGTGGTTATAGACAGGGATGGGATTGTAAAACATGTAGAATATGTACAAGAAATTACAAATCATCCTAACTATGACAAAGCAATAGATATAGCTAAAGAATTAGTATAAAAAATGACTGAAATAAATTAAAAATGGAGATTCTCTCCATTTTTTTTTGGATTAAAGGAAAAGAATGATAAGATGGTAAGTATAAAGTAATAGTTTGCCGTTAAGCAAGGGGGAGAAAAATATGAAAAAAAGAGGATTTACGATAATAGAATTATTGATAGTGATTGCTCTCATTGGAATCTTGATAGGAATTGGAAGTTTTTCCATAAAAAAACAAGCTGAATCCAGAGGTATGTTAAGGGTGCAGAATGAAATCGGAGATTTTTTTAGGGTAGCAGCCAAGAGATCTCTAGAGACAGGAAAGAAATATGGTGTTGACTTTGATTTAGTTGGAAAAAAGATAGAGTTTTATAGGGAAGAAGATGAAAATGGAAAGTGGAAAGATGATGGAACGAGACGTACAATAGAAATATTGAAACTACCTAATGTATTTGAATATGGTATAAAAAATAGTGGGACATATCCAACAGAATTTAAAACTAATATAACAAGTAGTGGTAATATTGGTAATAATTTTACTTTGTATATTACAAAATCAAATTCTAATTCTGGGATTCAAGGAGTTGAGGAGGTAAAGTATGCTATAAGTTTTTATAATGGAGATACTCATGTGAAGTATTTGCATATAAAAGAATATATAGTTACAACATCTTTTAAAGTAAATGAAATAAATACCTCTCCTAGTGCTAATAGTAATTTAGAAGTCATTAAAAATCAATAAAGGTTAAAATAACACTGTGGATGAAAAAAATGGTTGATGCACATAAAAAAAAACGTCTGTACCCCTTGATATATATAGAATTTTAATATTTTAAAATGTATTTTTAGAAAACGTTGCAATATATAATAACAAGTGTTATTATATAATAAGCAATTTTTAGGAGGATTTATTATGAAAATAGGAAATTTAGAAATAGAAGTACCAATTATCCAGGGTGGAATGGGGATTAGAGCATCGATGTCAAGATTAGCAGGAGCTGTGGCAAGAGAAGGTGGAATAGGCTTAATTGCAGGTTCAGCTATCGGAATGGATGAGTTAAAAAGTGAAATTATAAAAGCAAAAGAATATATGGGAGAGAAAGCAGGAGCTATCGGAGTAAATGTAATGGTTGCTGTAAGTAATTTTGAAGAGGCAGTAAATGCATCTATCGATGCAGGAGCAGAATTAATTGTCTGCGGTGCTGGATTTTCTAAAGGGATATTTAAAATAGGGAAGGAAAGAAATGTACCAATATTTCCAATTGTATCATCTGTAAAGGCTGCTAAATTATCAGAAAGATTAGGAGCTACTGCTGTTGTTGTTGAAGGTGGAAATGCAGGTGGACATCTAGGAACTGATCTTGATTCTTGGGATATCGTAAAGGAAATAGTAGAAGCTATAAACATTCCTGTTTTTGGAGCCGGAGGAGTAATAGAACCTGAAGATGCAAAAAGAATGCTGGACCTGGGAGCTGTAGGAGTACAGATGGGTACAAGATTTATAGCTACTACAGAGTGTGAAGTTAGTGATGAATTTAAAGAGATGTATGTAAATACAAAAAAAGGTGATGTAGTACAGGTTCAATCATGTGCCGGATTACCTGCCAATGCGATAGTGAGTCCTTTTGTAGACAGGTTGAAGGCTGGAACACAGGAAAGAGCTGAAAAATGTGTTCAATGTTTAAAGAAATGTGATTATTCATTCTGTGTAAATGAAAAATTAGTTGCAGGACATGAGGGCGATTATGAAGGTGGAATTTATTTCGCCGGTAAAGATGTATGGAAGATAAAAGATATAATCTCTGTTAAAGAGGTATTTGAAAGATTCAGACCAGTGTTTGAAGGAAGATAAAATAGTTATTTAAAAAGCAGATCCTCTATGAACTAAATGTTCATAGGATCTGCTTTTTGTTTATCTATTATTTGGGTTTTTTCAGTGAAAAAATTCCAATTTTTAGTTGTCTTAATGAACCACCCTACCATGAAGGTTCCTTTGAATAAAGTAGTAATAGTTATAGCCCACCAAACACCATTTAATCCTAATAGTCCATCTTGGGAAAGAAACAATGCCAGGGGGATTCTTACAATGTTAAAAAAAGTGGTGATATAAAATGGAGGTTTGGTTTTTCCTAAACCATTAAAAGCTCCGGCAGTTAATATCTCAATACACATAAATAGCTGGGAATAGGATAGGATTTTTAGATATTCGACACCATTTTTGACACTCTCTTCCTCCTGAATAAAGATCCTGAATATTCTTTCAGCACCGAAATAGAAAAGAAAACTTGTTAAAACTCCTACTGTAGCCATAATAATCATGGATATCTTATATCCCTTTAATATTCTCTTTGGCTGGTCTGCACCATAGTTTTGCCCGATAAAGGCAGATAGAGCTACCTGGAAACCTATGGCAGTCATCCATGACAGAGACTCTACCTGAGATCCTACTTTTTGAACTGCTATTGCCATAGGTCCCCAAAAGGCGATAATTCTGGCTATTATCATGGAAAGGCCGGTAAATAAACCACTCTGTAATCCTACGGGAATTCCTAAAGCAGCAATATCTCGAACAATTTTTATTTTTGGAAGCTCCGATATACCTTTTAATGAAACCTGGGTTTTAAATTTTTTAATATAGATAAAAAATGACAATGTAACTGATCCTTGTGCTATAACGGTAGCGATGGCAGCACCGCTTACCCCCATAGGAGGGAATCCCATCATCCCAAATATAAGGATAGGGTCTAAGATCATATTGATTACTAAGCCTATGGCATTCATATAAAAAGGTGTTTTGGTGTCTCCATAACCTGTGAAAATTGCTGTAAGGACAGGATTGGTAAAGTTAAATATCATTCCAATACCTATAATGACCAGGTATTTTTTAGCCATATCGATAACTGTCAGATCACCTAGTCTGAAAAAACCAATGAGAGAGTCCTTGAAGACAATCATAGTTAGCCCATAAATAATGGCTAAAATTATATTTAACTGGATAGCATTCACAGTATAGCTCTGGGCTAATTTTAGTTTTTTGCCACCAATAGATTGGGCTATCTTAACTTGAGCTCCTACCTGGGAGATGCTTATAAAAGCAAAACTCAGCCAGAGGAAAAAACCAGCACTTCCTATGGCAGCTACAGCGCCACTACCCATCTTTCCTATCCATATCATATCTATTAAGTTATAGGCCATCTGTAAAAAAGATGTTCCCATAACTGGGAGTGCCATCTTTAAGAGAGAACGTGTAATACTTCCCTCTGTCATATTTATCTTCATATTTTTCTCCTTCTAAATTTTCTTTTTATTTTGATTATACATTGTACAGTATTTGATCTTAATTTACTATTTTTTTGTTAATAATTAGAAAAAACTTTAATTCTAAGGAAAAACAAAGAAAGTTATTGACTTTACATTGCACATATTCTATACTTAATGTAAGGTTATTTAACATTTGTGATAAAAAAAACAATATTTAGGAGGGAGAAAAGATGGCAAAAAAAAAATTTCAGATGCCTACAGCTTATACTATATTATTTAGTATAATAATTGCAGTGGCAGTATTTACATGGATAGTTCCAGCGGGAGAATATGCTTATGTAGAAGGGACAAAACAACCAATTCCTGGGACATATAAGGTGGTAGAGTCAAATCCTCAAGCACTCTGGGAAGTAATAAATGCTCCTATAAAGGGATTCTATGAAGCGAAAGATATTGCATTATTTGTATTAGTAATCGGAGGATTCTTAGGGATAGTAATGAAAACAGGTGCTATCGATGCAGGAATTGGACAGGTTATTAAAAAGTTAAAGGGTAGGGAAAAGATAATGATACCCATCCTAATGACAATATTTGCAGCAGGAGGAACCTCATTTGGTATGGCAGAGGAAACAATAGCTTTCTATCCACTGTTGATCCCTGTTTTTATCGGGGCGGGATATGATGCCTTGACAGCAGTAGGAGTAATCATGTTAGGAGCAGGAACAGGAGTGCTGTGCTCTACAGTAAATCCATTTGCTACAGGAATAGCTTCTGGATTCGCTGAGATCTCTATCGGAGATGGATTGGGATTAAGGTTATTAATGATGGTAGTTTTACTTGGTTTTGCTATATTTTATGTTATGAGATATGCTAAAAAGGTAAAGGATGATCCTACAAAATCATTGGTATACGATCTGAAAAAAGAAAATGAACATCATTTCTTAGGGGGAGATGAGCAGGAAACTCCAGAATTAACAGGGAAAAGATCGTTGATCCTCTGGATATTTGGTGGGACTTTTATAATAATGATCTTAGGAGTAATCCCATGGGCTTATAAGTTCAATATCACAATATTTGAAGATATGAACAGCTTTATTATCAACCTACCTGTAATTGGAAGTATCTTAGGTGGAATGGTTCCCCTTGGTGACTGGTGGTTTGGAGAGATGACTGTATTATTCATGGTTTCATCTGTGTTAATTGGAAAAATATATGGAATGGAAGAAAAAGAGATTGTATCTGTATTTGTAAATGGTGCCAGAGACCTGTTAGGAGTAGCACTTATTGTAGGAATTTCTAGAGGAATAACTATAGTAATGAATGCCGGTGGGATGACAAATACCGTATTATATTGGGGAGAGCAGGCATTAACTGGTGTAGGATCTACAGCATTTGCTATAATCTCATACTTATTCTATCTGCCTATGTCGTTCTTGATTCCTTCAACTTCTGGATTAGCTACACTATCTATGCCTATCATGGCTCCATTAGGTGAATTTTCAGGGCTGGCAAAGAATGTTGTAGTTACCGGGTATCAATCTGCGTCAGGAGTATTAAACTTACTTACTCCTACATCTGCAGTAGTAATGGGTGGACTGGCAATAGGAAGAGTATCATATACAAAGTGGCTGAAATTTGTAATGCCTCTATTTATAGCATTTATAGTAATGACTATGGCACTATTAGCTTTAGGTTCAATGATGTAAATAAACAAAAGCGATTAAGTCTTAGGATTTTTTCGCTTTTTTTATCGATAAGAAGTTAAGGCAAAAAATGTTAATTATAAATGACATTGATCTATCAAAAGAAATTAAGTTATGATAAGGGGGAGAAGATGATAAAGTTATTAAAAAATGCAGAGGTGTATACTCCGGAATATATCGGTAAAAAAGATATTTTAATTGCAGGAAGCAAAATAGCAAAAATAGAGGGTTCTATAGATATAGATGAAAATTTGGCTACGATAATTGATTTAAAAGGAAAGAAAATAGTTCCAGGATTTATCGATTCCCATGTACACATATGTGGCGGGGGAGGAGAGGGAAGTTTTAAATCCAGAACCCCTGAAATTCAGTTAACAGATATGACTACTGCCGGAGTTACTACAGTAATAGGTGTATTGGGGACAGATGGGACTACAAGAACTATGACCAATTTAATAGCCAAGGCAAAGGGGCTTAAAGAAGAGGGAGTATCTGCATTTGTACTTACAGGATCTTATGAAATACCTGTGAGAACTCTTACGGGAAAGGTCACAGATGATATCATCTTGATAGAGGAAGTAATTGGCTGTGGAGAGTTAGCAGTGGCAGACCACAGGTCTTCTCATCCTACATCAGATGAACTGCTGAGAGTGGCATCTGATACAAGATTAGGAGGGATCCTATCTGGAAAGGCTGGAATCATAGGAGTACATATGGGAGATAGTCATGAAGTTACAGACCTGCTTTTAGAGGCTATTGATAAAGGTGCACTGCCGATTAAACAATTTGTGCCTACCCATATGAATAGAAACCCATACCTGTTTGAGGCAGCATTAAAATATGGTAAAAGAGGGGGTAACTTAGATTTCACGACTTCTACAACACCAGAATTCTTAGCCGATGGAGAGGTGAAGTGCGGAAAAGCCACTAAACTGTGTATGGAGGCAGGGATCGACATTTCTCAGATTACCTATACATCTGACGGGCAGGGAAGTCTGCCTGAATATGATGCAGAGGGAAATTTTAAGGGGGTTAAGCTAGGAAAGTGTGAAACCCTGTATGAAGCTGTAAAGGAAGGGATGGAAGAGGAGAATTTAAAATTAGAAGATATAATAAAGGTTATTACTTCTAATCCTGCAACGACATTTAAATTAAAGGGAAAAGGGTTTATAGAGGAAGGTTTTGATGCAGATCTGGTTATCTTGGATGAAAATTTAGATATAGATGGTGTACTGGCTTTAGGAAGGGTAATGGTAGAAAATAAGGTTGCTATAGTTAAGGGAACTTTCGAAAAACAATAAAGCAACATAATCTTAGATCCATATATACATAATCTGAGATTTTATAATTTTCTGGAGAATAAAAAGAAAAGAGTTTTTGCCTTGGCAAAAACTCTTTTCTTTTTATTCTGTTATAAGACTATATAGTAGCTCTATTTCCTCTTTCCATATAGTTTGATCTATTGTTTCTAAAGTAATCGGCATATTGTCAAATCTAGGATCATTCATAAATCTTTTAAAGAAATCCATTCCTAACATCCCGTTTCCAATACTTTCATGTCTGTCTTTTTTACAGGCTAATCCATACATAGAATCGTTTAGGTGGATTCCCTTTAGATATTTAAATCCAATCAGGTTTTCAAATTCTTCGAATGTCTTTTTATATCCCTCTTCAGTAGCTAAGTCATACCCATAGTCAAATGTATGGCAGGTATCAAGCAAGACTCCTATACGATCTTTATTTTCTACTCTATCTATAATTCCTTTTAACTCCTCAAAGTCTCCGCCTATTGTATTTCCTTTACCAGCTGTATTTTCAAGAACTACAGTGATGTACTCTGTAGCTTTAATAGCTTCATTGATTCCACGAGCTATAAGATCGTAGCCTTCCTCCAGTGAAATCAATCCCAGATGGCTTCCACAGTGGAGATTCACATATTTTAATCCTAATTGTTCCCCTCTTTTTAGTTCATCGATCAGGGCATCCAATGATTTTTGCCATTTTTCAGGATCAGAATTAGCTAAATTTATAAGATATCCAGCATGAGGCATGATATAATCGATGTTAAAATTATATTTTTTTATCTCATCCTTAAATTTATTTATTACCTTATCGTCATAATCTTTAGCAACCCATCTTTTTTGATTTTTTAAGAACATTGCAAAGGCGGTACCGCCGATGTCATAGGCATTTTTAGGGGCATTAAAAACTCCTCCGCTAACACTAACGTGTGCTCCTAAATGTTTAGTTTTTTTGGTTGATTTATTCATAATTTCCTCCAACTTCTATTTTTGTAATCATTATAACATAATAATTAATCAAAAGAAAGTAATTGAGCTCTCTAAAGAAAGATAAAAAAAGGTTAAAATTAATTCTAACCTTTTTAAATAATATTTAAAAGTAATTATTTCGACAATACCTCTAATAAATTTTTCTGTACTATTTTTTCTCTATCCATATTGGAGAAGACCAAGCTATTTCACCATTTTTTTGATGTATTTTCACCATAAAAAAGTCTTTATTACTTTTTAATAGATTTGTTTCATATGTATATTCTTTTTTATATGCTTCTTCTATAAATCCTTGATTTATCTTAAATTTATAAGCATTATGCCAAAATGGATCCGATCTATAGTATTCACTTATTCCCCATGTATCAAAAGTTAATTCTCTAGCTTCCTCCATTAACCCATTAAGAATACTTCCTTCTAGTATTTCTGAAACACTATATTCATATTTTTTTCTATCTACCATAAATGTTATTTTTGAATTAATATCAGTTTCTACTTCAAAAATAAATCCTTCTGTTTGTATGCCAGAACTTCCCATCCACTTTCCAGTTTGAGTAGTTTTTCTAGTAGTTAACTCAAAAGAACAATTATTTTTATTACTAGATAATATCTTTTGTCCTGGGCTGGTCCATAATTTTTCTACTGAAATAATTTCCCCATCTGTTTCTACCTTCCCATTCCAAATTTTTGTAGTTAAATTTGGATAAACTCTTAAATCTGGTCCCCAACCAAATTCAAGCTTAAATTTAAATTTTACTTTATTTGGTAATTTTTTTTCTTCCCAAGTTCCATTATGAACATATGTATGCTCTATAATTCCGTTTCTAATAAATTCTATTCGATCTATAGCATTTCCACATTCAACTTCAACTTTATTTTGATAGCCTTCTTTACTCTCCTCTACCACACTTCCCATTGGATTCCCATTTATTTCATAATATAACTTCGTTTTACTACCTGTTACACCATAAACCCTCCTATTAAGAAAAGCATCAAAAATTGCCTCTTTAGAATACTCTTTAGCATAGCACGCCATCAATCCATGCCCATACATAGCCGGAACTACATGATTGTCTCCTGAAGCTATAACTCCTACAAGAGCTCCTTTTTTTAATCCTGACATTACATCATTCCCTGATGTTCTAGGTCCCATATGAACATGCCTTCCCATATGAATATTAGTAATATCGCTTTCTGAACTTCCATGAGAGGAATATATTTCTACAAATGGAGAATAATCGTTATTATGAGTTTCCCAATTTTTCCCTCTATTTCCTGAAGAGTATGCTAGGTGATGAGGAATCGCTATAGATTTCCCTAATGGAATTTTTTCTATTAACTCTTTATACCTCATTGGAGCATGTAAATTCTCATTATTTTCTAAATAAAATACATTATGATCTCCATCTAATCCTGCTCCCTGCCACTCATATCCCATAAATAATAAATGGTCTTTTGTGGATTTTTCATTTACAAATTTTCTTAATTTTTCCCAATCGGAATCTCTAGTACACTTCTTGTGTATATCTTCTAAACCTAATCCTGAACTGTCCTTTCTCATATAAAATGGATAATAAGCAATTGGCCAAAAATCTGTCATCTCCTTAGAAAAGTTATACCATTTATCTATTTCTTTTAATTGCTCAGAATGTATATTCGCATGTAAATCACACCACAATAACTTCATCTTCTCACTCCTATATTTTATTTATTCTTTCTTTAATTTTATTAGCTACTCTTTCAGCTTTTGCACCCAAAATTACTTGAACACTCATTTGCCCAGGTTTTATAACTCCTTTAGACCCTAATTTTTTTAGTAATTCAAGATTTATAATATTTCTATTTACCATATCTAATCTCAATCGTGTTATACAAGAATCTACAGTTATAAAATTTTCTATCCCACCTAAAGCTAAGATAAAATTATCTATTTCCTCATCTACCGATATTAATTTTTCAGATTTTTTTAATGTAACCTCTTCTCTTCCCAACGTTTGATAATTAAACTTTTTTATAATATAAGTAAAAGAAACATAATATAACAGGAAAAATCCTAAGCCTACAGGGAGCAATAAAAGTGGCTTTGTCGCTAATCCAAAATTTAATATGTAGTCTATAAATCCAGCAGAAAATCCAAATCCATGAAGTATACCTAAAGAATTTGTAATCACATAAGCCAATCCCATATATACAGCGTGTAATATAAATAATAATGGTGCAGAAAACATAAACAAAAATTCAATAGGTTCTGTTATACCTGTAAAAAATGTAGTTAAAGTAACGCTTATTAATACTCCTAATATAATTTTTTTATTCTCTTTTTTTGCACATTTATACATTGCAAGAGCTGCCCCTGGAAGTCCAAACATCATTACAACGTATGCTCCAGTCATATATATTCCCGCTGTAGGATCCCCTGCAAAAAATCTTACTTGATCGCCAATAAAGACTTCTCCTGCTGAATTTGTATATTCTCCAAACAAAAATCTAACTATAGAATTAAGCACATGGTGTAAACCTAAAGGAATTAATAATCTTTGTAAAACTCCATATATAAATAAACCTATTTCTCCTGATTTTATCATCCACATTCCTAGTGTATCTATTCCTTTTTGAATTAATGGGAAACCATAACCTAGTATTCCAGAAGCTATTATACTTACTAAAGCTGACATGATTTGAACAAATCTTCGACCACCAAAAAAACCTAACCATTCTGGAAGTTTAGTATTTTCAAATTTATTGTATATATTTCCAGCTATTATTCCAGCTATTATTCCAGAAAGTACTCCCATTTTTATACTATCATTTATTGACTTAGATCCTGCCTCTATTATAAAGAAACTTATTGCTCCTGCTAAACCTGCTGCTCCATGATTACCTTTAGCTATTCCAAAAGCTATTCCAATTGCAAACAATAAACTCAAGTTTGAAAATATCGAACCTCCTGCCGCTTTTATAAATGGAACATCTAATAAATCGGCTGATCCAAACCTAAGTAATATAGCGGCTACTGGCAATACCGCTATTGGTAACATAAGAGATTTCCCTAAAAGTTGTAACTTTGAAAACACATTTTTACTCATTTTCTTTCCCCCTTTTCAATTTTATTTCAACCTTGAAATAATTATTATGTTATTATATATATATTTTATTTTTTTAGATTTGTCAATTTTTTTTATTACTAGTCAAATTTAAATTTATAGTTTATACTCTATAACAACAGATCTATTATTATTCAATCTATATTTAAATTAGGTGGTATTATGAAATTAAAATTAAATTCACTCAAAAAAATAAATAGAGGGCTCATTCTCTCTCAGCTTTATAAAAAAAACTTAACTAGAGTAGAATTACAAAAATGTACAGGGATCTCTGCTGGAAGTGTTTCTAGTATTGTAAAAGAACTCATTAATAGCAAAGTAATTTTAGAAAGTGAAATAGTAAGTTCTAATAAACTTGGTAGAAAAGGAGTTTACCTTTTATTAAATCCAGAATATAAATTTATAATAGGAATTAAAATAAAAAGAGGAAGTCTTATTGCAACTCTAAATGATTTGAATGGTAAAATTTTTAAAGAAATAGTTTTGGAAATAGAGGATAAAAATATTGATACACTAGTAACTTTGATAAATAAAATTTATCTTAAATTTTCAAAAGACAAATCCATAATAGGCTTAGGAATTGTTTTACCAGCTCAAGTTAATCCAGTTACTAAAACAATTAATTACTCATCATTTTATCAATGGAAAGATATTCCACTTGAAAATTTGCTCAAGAATAAAATAAATGTTCCTATTTTTATCGAAAACGATGTTAGAGCTATGACTCTTGCCGAAAAAGATATTTTCAATCGTGAATTAAAAAATATTCTTTTTATCAATATAGATAATGGAATTTCTACTGGTATTTGTATAAATAACGAACTTTTTTTAGGTGATAATTTTATAGCCGGGCAAATTGGTCATTCTTATGTAAAGAATAACAATATTTTATGTAAATGCGGGAAATACGGATGTCTTGAAACTGTTATTGCTAATCCATATTTATTAAAAAAATATAAAGAAAACTCCAGGCAAAATGATGAAAACATTACTTTTGACACTTTTTTAACTGAAATTAATAACGGTAATGAAATTGCCTTGAATATTTTAGAAGAGGCCACTTTTTCTTTAGCAATTGTCTTAGGAAATCTTCTAAACACATTTAACATCTCAAACGTTATAATAGGTGGAGATATTAGTAAAAATAAAAAACTTTTTTTCCAATTATTAACAAAAAATCTTTCTAAAATTTGTCTCCCTATTATTTTTAAAAACCTTAATTTGAGTAAATCCAAATTAAATCATAAAAATAATACTATAGGTGCAGTTACAATAGTTTCTCATAACTTTTTTAAAGGAAATATTATCTAAAATACATTGTGGTGAGTTGTTGATAAAACAATTCACCTATTTTTTTTAATATTCTGAAATTAAAAATATTCAAAATTAATTTATAACGACAATTGTCACCCCAAAAGAAAAAGTTAAATGATAAAATAACTAACGGTATAAATTCAATAACCTATAATAGGGTGTAAAAATAGTTATAAATATTAACTAACAAAAAGATTTAGATTTTAAATAAATTAAAATAGGAAATGAAAAAATTAATAATGATACTTTCTTTAACTCTTTTTTTAACTCAAATGGTGATTTAAAATACACTAAATTTGGGTTGAATAAAAGTTCAAAATATTTAGATAAAAAAGGTATTTATTTTTTCTGTGTAAATGATGAATTGAAATATATTGGAAGATGTAGAGATAATTTTAAAAAGAGAATTAATAGAGTTTATTTCATAAATTAAGAACTTTGAGAAAAAAAAGAGTAGATGCTATATTCATTCATCTGCTCTTTTTTGATTGTTTTTAGTTTTTAGAGTCTAAAACTATAATATTAGGGGAAAAGTCCTGAAAATGAAGATTTACAACGTTAAGAAAAAAGCTCTTCTTTGAGACAAGCCTCAAGGGACATTTCAACCCCTTTTTATTAAATACATCTTAGAATTACAATATAAAACTTATTTTTTTATTAATTTGATTTCCCAGTATTATATAGTATTATCTATACTAGATCAAATATAATAGGGGGGAGAAAAATGAGAGTGAAAATGTTAATATTGTTAGTCCTGACAAGTTTAGGGTTAATTGGGTGTGGAGGTAGCGGAGAAAAGAAACCTGTAGAAAGATCTCTAGTTGTTGCTTCAGGTAACTTTAATGGAGATTTCTATGAAGGATGGACAAATACTGTAGATGATAACAATATTAGAAAATTAGTTTGGGGGTCAGGTTTATATGCAGCTACTCCAACTGGTGAAAGAGTTTTATCACCAATGGTTGAAAGCTTAGTTAAATCTAAATCTAATGAAAAGGATATTGAAGAGATTTGGACATTTAAGATCAAAGAAGGGTTAAAGTTCTCTAATGGTCAACCACTCACTGCAAAAGATGTTAAGTTCACATATGATTTCTTTATGAATAATGAAGCACTTAATGCAACTGGTGCAACTAGCACACTTAGTCAGTTCGTAGATAGGATAGAGTTTGATGAAGAAAATAATTCTGTTTCTTACTATATTAAAGATGTTCTTTACATTATAGATGGATATTTTATGTATAATACACTTAGTAAGGATATAATAGAAGCAGGAGCCAAAAAGGATAATATAACACCTCAACAATGGGTTAAAGCAAATATCAATACACCTGTTGGTAACGGTCCTTATATGATCTCTGAATATGTTCCTTCACAATATGTTAAGCTTGTTATCAACCCTTATTACATAGGAAACTATGAAGGTGATAAACCAAGTATAAAAACTATTATAATGCAGAATGTTCCTGAAGAAACAAAAATGAATCAGTTAGTAGCTGGAGAAATAGATGTGATCTCTGGAGTAACTTCAGAAGAAGACATAAATACTGTTAAGTCTGATCCACATTTAGCTACTAATACTTATTTAAGACATGGTGGCGGACAACTTACATTCCATACAGACTTTGGTCCTGTTCAATTATTAGAAGTAAGAGAAGCATTTTCTTATATGCTAGATAGAATTAAGTTCAGACAAATACTTATAGGTGATTATGCTATCGAAACTAATGCACCATACTCTAGAAACATGTGGATGATGTATGATGATGATGAAAAACTAGGAACACCTAGTAGATTTGAAGCGACTCTTAAGAGTTATGATATTGTAGATGCAGATGGTAACTGGGATGAACAAGCTAACTTAAAAGAAGCAAGAAGGTTATTAGATCAGGCTGCTAAGAAAACAGATGGAGCTTATGTACATTTAACTAAGGTAGGAGATAAATACTTATGGAGAAATAAGCCATTAGAGCTTACTTTTGGAATGACACCTTTTTGGGTAGACCCAGTAAACCTTACATTGACTAAGAAGATTCAGGAAGAGTTTGGTATGTTAATTAATATTGAAGCTATAGATTGGTCTATCTTATCAAAGCATTTATACAGTAGTGCTCCAGCAAGTGAAAGAAGATATCATTTATTCGCAGGAAGTACTTCATATGCAATTAAAACAGACTATAGTGCAAGTAAAGCAGATAGAATCTTACCATTTGGTCAAGGAGTTACAAGTAATACTAGTAGATATCCTATATCAGATGATTTATTAGATAGAATGAGATATGCAGATCCATCAAGTGAAGAAGGAAAGATCCGATATAAGAAAGCATTTAGAGAGTATATGAAAGTTATGAATACAGAAATACCACAAGTACCATTATATACAAATATCTATTATGATGCTTATCCAAGTGATCTAGTGGACTTTGAAACTAGTCCTTTATGGAGGATGCCAGAAGCAATAGTTAAGGCTAAATTTAAGTAAACTAATTCGGTGCTCATTGAGTGCCGTTTTTTATTTAAATACAGTTAGTCTTTTTAAGGAAAACAAAATAAACTGTACCCTTTGTCAAGGACACTTTAAAAAAAGGTACAGTTAGGCTATTGATAAAAGATGATTCCTGTATTGCACGGGAGTCATCTTTTATTGTTGAAAGGTAACCTCTTTTCCCTTTCCCGTAAGTTAAGTAAGAAATATCTGTTAAAAGAACTTTTCTAGGAATTTTTTTTTAAATTCAAAGCTGTATGTAATTGATTTATTAGAAATCTTGAGAATGTTTTTGTTCTTAGCTAACTTGCTGACTTCTTTATCAGAAAATAATTTTTTGGACATATTTTCCCCCTTTAAATTCTTATTAAAAAAATTATATCAAAAAACCATAAAACAGACACTTTTTTATGTGTGTTCAGTTTCATGGTTACAGTTTAATTAGGAGTGTCCTTTTAAGTTTGATTTTGCTGACTTCATTAATGAAAGCTCTAAAATAGTTATTATATCTCTTTCTTAAATTCAAATTTCCTAGAAGTTCCGATACTCTTTTTTATTACATCTTATAAAAATTAAAAAAAACTAAATTTTGAATAAACTAAAACTTAAGCTAAACTCTTATTATTGCAAAAAAATGGATTTATTAAAAAATAAGGTAAGGGGGAAGTAATGAAAGAATTTTTAGAAATATTTAGTGACAAAGAAACTGTACAAAGTTATAAATTTATTGAAGAATTTATTGTATATATTGATACTCAAAGAATAGGGGTAAAAATTGAAAAAGATGAATATGGAAGATATCATCATTCATGTTCTCATCACTATCAGGGTAGTGAACAAGCAGCACCTTATGTGAGTTCTTTATGTATAGCTGATTCTAAAAAAGAGGCCTACATCAATGCTCACAGAGAATTATTATCATTCTATGATGCTAATGATGAAAATAAAAGATGGGTAAAAAGTGGCTATTATTAAATTACTTTTGAAGTATTACAAAAGTTTAAAATAACTTCAATAATATAAATAAATACAACACAACAGGATAAAATGTTGCAAAAATCATTTTTATGATAATTAAAGAAATAAAAAGGAAGTATTAACTAAAAAGGTTAGTACTTCCTTTTTTTTTATCAAAATTTCTAATGAGTCTTCTAAAATATTGATCTCTCCAAGTTGTACTTTCTTTAATAATTGTTTTAACAATTTATTACTATTTATCTCAACCTCTATCAATGTCCTGATTATTTTTATTTCTTTCAGGTCCACTCTTAAATTTGCTGTATATTCCATTATAATCACCTCAATTTGTATTTTTCTTAGAATAATTCATAAATTATCCCTACTTAATAAGTATAGGGTTTTTCAAATTTATAATCTTTATAAATTATATAGCCGTAGACAGTAGATCCGGTGGCTGCCTTCTTCCAATCTCTTCCAGATTTAAAATAAACAGTTCCTTTTTTAGTCTCATAGGAGCAGAAACCTTTGTGGTTTTGTTAGTCAAATAATCACTATGAGAACTTACGAAGCATCTGTACTTTTAGTCCTAATGAGGTTTATTTTTTTTTGATCATAGGTTATAGCCTATTGTAAAGATCAATAATTAGTATTTTACTTATCGTTAAAATCAGCTTAAAATAAAGCTATATTAATAAAAGGAGTGAAAGATTATGAATATTAAAAAAATTATACCAGGATTTATTGTTTGTTCTATTATTGCATATATTGGAACTGTTTTAGGTGGTATATTTCCTAAATTAGGAGGAGCCAGTTTTGCAATTATACTTGGAATTATTCTTGGAAACACGTTAGTTAAAAGTGAGAAATTTGCTGCTGGATCTGTTTTTTCAGAATCAAACCTATTATCTTATTCTATAGTTCTTTTAGGAGGAACATTAAATATCTATAGTGTTTTCAGTGTTGGAGTTAAAGGTGTAAGTTTTATTATCATTCAGATGATGATAACTGTAGCAGCTTCTGTCTGGATTGGAAAAAAGATGAAATTTAAGAAGAAATTTACATACCTAATGGGTAGTGGAAACGCAGTATGTGGATCATCGGCAATCGGAGCAGTTTCTCCAGTTGTTAAACCTGAACAAAATGATCTTGGAATATCTATTACAATAGTAAACTTAGTTGGAACGGTATTAATGTTTTTACTTCCTTTTACTTCTAGAGTAATATTTCATGGAGACACAGTTATGACTTCTGCTCTTATAGGGGGTATTCTTCAATCGGTAGGTCAAGTTATTGGTGCAGGTCAATTAGTTAATAATGAAGTATTACAGTTAGCTACAATCTTTAAGATAATAAGAATTATCTTCATAGTAGTATTAGTAAGTTATTTAGGTAAAAAAGTTGCAAAAGATAGTAAGTTAGCTAAGATTGAGAAAGAAGTAGAAATTGAAGTTGAAGTTGAAGTAAATGAAACTACTTTAGAAGAAACTAAAAAAAGAGGATTTAAAAAATTAAACATACCTTGGTATATCACTGGATTTTTCATTTTTACAACTCTAAAAACTTTAGGAGTATTCAATGGAGATCTTTCAAATATATTCCATTCTATAAGTTCTAAATTTGAGATAATAGCACTTGCAGGAATCGGAATGAGAGTTAAATTTAGTACTTTATTTAGTCAAGGACCTAAAGCTCTAACATATGGATTAATCATTGGCGTTGTACAAGTAGTTGCAGCCGTTGCGTTAATAGAGCTTATGTATGGATTATCATTCTAAAGATATGAGATCAAATAAACAGTAGTTATTTATAAGTTTATTAAAACTTATTTAAAATATAAAAAAATTATATATTTGAAAAGAAATATATTTGGAGGTTAATATGAAATTATCAAGTTATCTAAATCCTAAGTGTATCTACTTAAATTTAGAGGGAAATACGAAAGAAGAGATTATTGGTCAAATGATCGACAATACTGCTAAAAATGATAAAACATTTAATGAATCTGTAGATCTAATAAGGAAATCTATTTTTGATAGAGAAGCTATGGTCTCTACTGCAATGGGAAGCGGTATTGCTATTCCCCATGGTAGGATAGATGGATATGACGATATCTTAGTTTCTATAGGTATCATGAAAAATCCTATTAAATGTGATACGGCAGATATGAGAAATCAAGATGACGTAAAAATCTTCTTTATGATCACTGCTGAAACTTTAAAGAGTAAAGTTATCTTAAAGATCATGTCTTCTATCACTAAGATAACTGTTAAAGACAAGGTCCTCTTAGAAAAATTGAAAAATGCCAAGACAGGGTCTGAGGTATATGATCTATTAAATCATATCGATGTAAAGGTGGAAAATAAGATCACCACTGAAGATGTTATGGATCATACAATAAAACCAGTAAGCCCTAACGATACCTTAGATGATATCGCAAGAAGACTTATCAGAGAAGAAAAATCAGGATTTCCAGTTGTAGATACTGATGGAACTTTTTTAGGTGAAATGACAGAAAGAGAGTTAATCTTATTTGGAATGCCTAAGTATACTTTGGTGATGGATGATTTAGATTTCTTAACTATAGGAGAACCTTTTGAGGAATACTTAAAGAATGAAAAGATAACTAGAATTGAAGATATTTATAGGAAAACAACAACAATTGTAGACAGGAAAACGCCTATAATGGAAATGTGTTTCCTTATGGAAAATAAGGGTTTTACCAGAATATATGTAGTTGAAAATGGTAAATATTACGGAACAATTTTAAGATCACATATAATCAAAAAAGTTTTACACATATAAGTTTAGGAGGAAAGTAAAGATGCAGTTAGCAATAGGTTTAATTATATTTATAGCGACATTTTATTTAATAATAACAGAAAAAGTTCCAGGTCCAATAGCTACTCTTTTAGGTGGTCTTTCTATGGCCCTTGTAGGAATTATAAACGAACACCAAGCACTTAATGCTATCGGTTCAAGACTAGAGATAATTCTCTTACTTGTAGGGATGATGATAATAGTTCATTTTATCTCAGAAACAGGAGTGTTTCAATACTTAGCAATAAAGGTAGCACAGTTAGTAAAGGGAGAACCTTTTCTATTACTTATCCTCCTTGCAGTAATTACAGCTTTATGTTCAGCGTTTTTAGATAATGTAACTACTATCTTATTAATGGCTCCAGTATCTATCTTATTAGCAAACCAGCTAAAAATAGATCCATTTGTATATATTATGACCCTCATAATGTCAGCAAATATAGGAGGATTAGCTACACTAATCGGTGACCCTACTCAACTTATCATAGGAGTAGAAGGTAAGATTGGTTTTAATACTTTCTTAGCTAACACAGCTCCAGTTGCTATTATTTCATTGGTAGTACTTATTATTACTGTTTATTTTATGTATGGTCGAAAGATGAAAGTATCAAGAGATCTAAAAGCTAGAGTAATGGAACTAGATGCTTCTAGATCATTAAAAGATATTAAATTATTAAGAGAATCAGCAACTATATTTGCTCTTGTTATCTTTGGATTTTTAATGAATAACTTTATCGATAAAGGTTTAGCAATAATGGCTCTTACTGGTGCAGTAGCATTAATCTTAATCACGAAAAGTGAACCTGTAGAAGTTTTCAAACATGTAGAATGGGACACACTATTCTTCTTTATGGGGTTATTTATGTTAATTCAAGGGATAGAAGCTACAGGAGTTGTAGACCTTGTAGGAGATAAAGTTTTAGAATTAGCTGATGGTCATTTACACTATGCTGCCACCATGATACTTTGGATTTCAGCCTTGTTTACATCTGTTATAGGAAATGTAGCCAATGCAGCTATGGTTTCTAAGATCATTCATTTTATGTTACCTACTTTTGTAGGAGAAAATACTATGTCACTTTGGTGGGCACTATCTATGGGATCTCTTTTGGGAGGAAACATCACTATCTTAGCATCGGCAACCAATGTAGTAGCTATAAACTCAGCTAATAAAGCAGGATGTAAGATAAGCTTCGGTAAATTCTTGAAATTTGGAATCGTTATAGCTATTCAAACTTTAGTTATAGCTAATGTTTATCTACTTGTTAGATACTTTTAAAAATTGTTGAAAAAAAGATCCTAAAAATCTTTTTTAATGTACATCCTATTAATAAGAAATTTTAAAGCAATTAAGCTTTTTATATAAAAAAAATGAGGTGATTAAAATTGGAAAATAAAGAAATCATTGTAGATGTTTTGACAGTAGCAAATATTATTTCAATGGCTGGAAAAGAACTATTAGGTAATGTAGTAGAAAATTATAATGTAAATCAAAATGAGTATTACTTGTTACGTTATTTAGAAAAAAATCCAGGAGAAATACAGTATAATTTTTTAAAGTATACAACATTAACTAAATCTAGAATTAATCAGATAGTAAGTAAATTAGAAAAAATGGGGTATTTAGAAAAGAAGTCAGAGATGACAGGTGGTCTTTAAAAAAAACCATTATATTTAACAAAATTAGGTGAAATGGTAGTAAAAGAAGGCATAGAAAAAATTTATGATAATACTATAAAAAATTTCAATGAAAAAAAGATTTTTCAATATGAAACATATAGAAATGAGATGGTTGAAATTTTGACTAATATGAAGCTTATTTTTGGAATAAGAACTCCTAAATACCTAGAAGAAAAGTAAAAATAAAATTGATCCATTAAACAAATCTATAAATAGAGTAAAATTTTATTTGTTAGAAAAGGTAAATTAATTTAAGTACTCTTGATTTGTAAGCCCTATCATCAAGTTAGTTAGTTATAAAATAAGAATTCTTCTTTTTAAATATTTTAGCTATTTTGACACTTAGTTTAACAACAAGATGTCAATTGACATTGATTAAAGGTTTTTTATGTGTTTTTATGTTATCAGAGAAAATTAATAAAAGGTGATTAAATAAAAAGAAAAGGAAGTGTACTTACGTTGTCAAATTAAATGCAACACTTTTCAATTTCACCCCAAAATACTTCTTTTGGGGTTTTCCAATTTAAACACTTCCTTGGTCTATTATTAATTTTGTTTACCGCTTTATAAAATTCACATCTCTTTATCTTACTAAAAATAGTCCCTTTAGGGAAAGTTCTCCTTAATAAACCGTTTGTATTCTCATTTGTTCCTCTCTCCCATGAGTGATAAGGGTTAGCAAAATAAGCTTTAATACCTAATGCTTCCTCTAATTCTTTAAATTTAGAGAATTCTTTCCCGTTATCCGATGTAAATGTTTTTATGTATTCTTTAGGTATATATTTAAAATTCTCTATTGTTGCCTCATTAAAAGTATCTGATTTTCTATTAATCATTAGCTCCGCTACAAGATATCTTGATTTCCTATCAACATAAGTCATCATAGCACCTTTTTTCCTGCGCCAACGATAGTATCGCTTTCAAAATGACCAATCTCACTTCTATCATTCGCTTCTTCAGACCTTTCTTCTATCATCTTTTTATTAGGGATTTTACCCCTTGTTTCTTTCAATCCTCTAGGCTTTTGTTTGCCTTTTCTAGTTAAAAGGTATTTAGTACTCTCCGTAAGAAAATCAAGATATATTGCTCTATAAATTGTTTTAAATGAAATAGAATATTGGTTGTCTAATTTAGCTCTTCCTGATATTTGTTCTGGACTCCAACCTGATTCTAACTTTTCTTGAATATCTACCAAAAGGATCGAATCTCTTAATTTGTGCTTTCTTCCACAAAGTTGTTTTCTTTTTTTGTATAAAAACTGGGCTTTATTAGGAGTGTACTCACCATCAACTGAATTTCTATTAATTTCTCTATAAATACTAACTCTATTTTTCTTTAATTTAGCTGCAATAAAACTAATTGATTTTTTTTGCGCTAAAAATTTAAATATACTTTCTCTTTCTTCAATGGTAAAATGTTTATGATTCATAAATACTCCTTTAATGTTTGGTCGCACTTACATTATACCAAGGAAATATTTATGAATTTTTTTTGTTGCATTTAATTATACAATTCAAGTTAAAAAAGGAAATAAAAAAAAAGAAAGTATAAAAAAATAACAAATGGATCTTAAATTTCAATTAATTTTTAAATTTTATAGCAAAAATGTGATGCACTAATACTTAAAATAACATAAATGTTGAAGAGGTGATACTAATGGAAAAAAAAGAAGTCATTTGTTTAAAGTGCAAGCAAAAATTTATTACTGAAATTGATTCAAAGGGAATCCCGTATAGAAGGATATGTAGTAAGTGTAAAAAAAGTATTCAGAAATTTGGAAGAGGCGTAAGTGGGACTACTTAAATGAAAATTGGAGGGGAATATGAAAAAGCCTATAATTGGAATAACATCAGCTTATGAAGAAGAAAAAGAATTAAAACACTACCACCGGACAACAGTTTGTATTGATTATGCTGAGTCAATAGTTAAAGCAGGTGGAATTCCTCTTGTAATACCTGTATTGAATGATAGAGAGGTAATTAAGAGTCAATTAGAGCTTGTTGACGGACTTCTTATGTCAGGTGGACTAGATATTAATCCAAGATATTATAATCAAGATTTTTTAGAAGGTACTAAACTTGTCTCTCCTGAAAGAGATGAAAATGAATGGATAATATTAGAAGAGTATTTGGCTACAAATAAGCCTATTCTAGGTATATGTAGAGGTATGCAAATGATCAATGTTTTTAAAGGCGGAACACTTCATCAGGATGTAAAGAATATATCAAAAGAAATACTCAAGCATACTCAAGACTATCTCCCTGAATTAAAAGTCCACAAAATCAATATCAAAAAAAATAGTATCTTAAGTGATTTATTTGGAGAACAGCTTGTAACTAACTCATTCCATCATCAAGCCTTAGATGAAATAGGGAACGGATTAAAAATTGTTGCTACTACCAACGATGGGATAATAGAAGCTATTGAGAGTAAGGAGGATAGATTTCTATTAGGAGTGCAATGGCATCCTGAAATGATGACAGCCCGTGGGAATAAAGACATGCTTAAAATTTTTGAAAAATTTATACAAGTAACAAAAAATAAAGGAGGTATACAATGATAAATTCATTTATGGAAAGTTTAGTTTCATTTTTATGGGGTTTACCTTTAATTTTAACTATATTTATAACTGGAATATACTTTACACTCAGAAGTGGTTTTTTTCAAATAAGATTCTTTAATCATATATTTAGTCAGACTATAGGTAAAATTATAAAAAATAGAAAAACCGAAGGGGAGGAAGAAGGAATAGGAATAATAACACCTTTCCAAGCAGTAAGTACTGCAATTGGAGGATCGGTTGGTGTCGGAAATATTGGAGGAGTAGCCACAGCTATAGCTACAGGTGGACCAGGGGCATTACTTTGGTTATGGATTGCTGCTGCTTTAGGAATGATAATAAAGATGGCGGAGGTTACTTTAGGAGTACACTATAGAAATATAGATGAAAATGGTTCACCTTATGGAGGACCTACTTATTATATGGAAAAAGGTCTTGGAGAAGAAAAAGGTTTTAAATATTGGTATGTCTTTGCTCTTATGTTTGGAGGCGGGATATTCTCGACGTTCTTTATAACGGTACAAAACTACACAGTATCAGAAGCTGTTAGTTCTACATTTGGAATTAATCTTCTCACAGCCAGTGTTATTTATATTGTTTTCAATTATATTATGATTATGAAGGGAATTTCAGGGTTAGGAAAAATAGCAGGAAAATTAGTCCCTTTTATGTGTTTATTTTATGTAGGTTCAGGTTTATTCATAATCTTTTCTAATATAAGTGCCCTTCCAGCGGCATTTAAATTAATATTCGAAGGAGCGTTTAATGGTACTGCTGCAGTTGGAGGATTTACAGGTGCGGCATTTATAGCGGTAATGAGGACAGGAATTGCAAGATCTGTATTTAGTAATGAAGCTGGATGGGGTAGTTCTCCAATGATTCATGCTTCTGCAAAAACAAATCATCCTATAAAACAAGGTTTATGGGGAGCATTTGAAGTATTTGTAGACACCATGATAGTATGTAGTATTACTGCTCTTGTAATAATTATGTCAGGAGTATGGAATAGTGGATTAACTGGAGCATCCTTAACTTTGTCAGCATTTGAAACTGGTATGGGATCATCTAGTAGGATATTTTTGGCAACAGGAATATTTTTATTTGGAGTAACAACCTCTTCAGGTTGGTATGCTTATTATGAGATTATTTTAAGACATTTAATGAAAAAAAATATATCCTTGAAAAATAAAATTTTAAAATTCTTTAAGATCTTCTATCCTATCCCTGGATTCTTAATGGTAGTTATAGCAGTTTCTTCTGGTATGCCAGGAGGAACAGTATGGCTTTTAGCAGATATAACTACAGCGGTTCCTACGTTTATTAATGTTGCTACGATTTTAATTTTGAGTGGTAAATTCTTTGAATTATTAAAAGATTACAAAGAAAAATATATATATAAAACAAAGAGCCTTACAAATCAAAATTTTGTTGAAGAATAAAATAAAAATATAAAAAATAAGGAGGAAGAAATGAAAAAAATTATATTATTACTTTTAACTTTATCCATCATAGGATGCGGTGGTAAAAAAGAAGAAAATGTTATTAGAGAAACAGAACAAAAATTAAGATTTGTAATGGCTTCCGATCCAAAATTTATGGATCCGGGGTTAAATTCAGAATCAGTGGCAGGAGCATTAATAAACAATTTATTTGAAGGACTAATTAGAGAGGTTGGTGGTGAATTAAAACCAGGTATAACAAAAAATTATAAAATCAGCGAAGATAAAAAAACATATACTTTTAATTTGAAGAAAACTAAATGGTCTGATGGAAAGCCATTAACTGCAAATGATTTTAAATACTCTTGGATAAGAGCATTATCACCTGAAACGTCATCAACATATGCTATGTTATTTTTTCCCATAAAAGGAGCAGAAGAGTTTTACAATGGTAATGGTAAGATTGAAAATATAGGTGTAGAAGTTATTGATGATTATACATTAAAAGTTGAATTAGATGCTCCTACCCCATATTTCTTAGATTTAACAGCATTTTATACGTATCTGCCTGTTAGAAAAGATATTATTGAAAAATATGGAGAAAATTGGACAAAAGATCCAAATACATTTATATCAAATGGTCCTTTTAAATTAGAATCGTATTCTATTGGTGAAAAATTTGTATTAATTAAAAATAAACAATATTGGAATGCCAATAATATAAAATTAGAAAAAATTGAAGCACCTATAATATCTGATGAATCGACAGCATTAACAGCATTTGAAAATAAATCGGTAGACATTATTTCTAATATTCCATCCCAAGAATTAGTAAAATTAAATGCTGAAAGTAGTGAATTTTACATTACACCTGGTACAGGAACTTATTTTTATGTCTTTAATAATAATAAATACCCCACAGATAATATAAATGTAAGAAAAGCTTTGACTTACGCAATCGACAGGGAAGCTATCGTAGAAAACATTACTAGAGGTCAAGAAATTCCAGCTAAATCTTATATTCCTATAACCAATGCAATTAAAGATTCAAAGGGAGATGTTTTAGCAGAAAAAACAAAATGGAATGTTCCAACAAGAGAAAATATAGAAAAAGCTAAAAAATATCTAGCGGAAGCAGGCTTTCCTGGTGGGAAGGGTTTTCCTAAATTAGAATTACTATATAATACTTCAGAGAATCATAAAGCAGTAGCTGAAGCAATGCAAGCGATGTGGAAGAAGAATTTGAATATTGATGTGAACTTAGTAAATCAAGAATGGGCTGTATTTTTAAATACTCGTGGTAAAGGAGAATATAATGGTGTCGCAAGATTTGGCTGGTCGATAGATTACCCGGATGCTCTATCTATGTTAGAAGTTTTTTCATCAGTAGAAGGATCAAACAGTGCTCAATGGATAAAGCCTGCCTATAACACTTTATTAGAAAAAATTAGAGTAGAAAGTAACGGAGATAAAAGAGATAAACTTATACATGAAGCAGAAGATATGCTTTTAAATGATTACGCAAGTTTACCATTATATTATTATACAAATAAATTTATGGTAGGTTCAAAGGTAAAAGGATGGGAAAGAGCTTCTTTAGGCTTTTGGTATTTTGGTAATATATCAATCGAAGATTAAAACAACATAAATAAAGTAAACCTTAAAAGGGCACCTAGATAATAAACTGTAACCTTTGTCAAGGACACTAGAAAAAAGAGTGGCAAAATTTTAAACAATCAAAAGATGATTTCTGTATTCTACAGGAGTCATCTTTTTTAAATCACATTGGTATTTGTCGTTGTTATAGATAAAAAAGGGGAAGAGTCCCGAAAAAGAACAATTAAAAATTACTGCAAATAATCAAACTAAATATAATTTCGGTTATATTATATTCTTAAAAAAATAAATCGTTGGCATTATTAGTGTTTATCCAATTTGGTGTTTTAAGAGTATCTGCGGACAGTCTAAGAACCAATAAAACAGTATAGACCACAAACAAAAAATGAAAAAACACTAAATAAATGTACAATAAATTACATGTTAAAATAACTAAAAAAAGTCTACCTTAATTGGTAGACTTTTTGGTTATTCTTTTTCAAGAATTTAGATTTAATAATCTAATTAATAGAAACAAAATTGTACGTTGCATTTTTCTTACCATTTTATTTACTCTTATTTTAAATTTTTTATAATATTTGATATAGCTATAGAAGATACTCCTTTTAATGCATTTTCTATTTTATTGTAATCTCCAATGTATTCATCTGTTTTATGATGTTCAGTATTCGAGTTCATCGTGGTTATATTTTCAACATCCTTAAAAACAACTTCATTATTACTATTGATTATTTTAGCTTCAATAACCATTATTGGTCTTAACTCTTTAGAAAATCCTTGCCTCTGACCAAAACCATATAATCTAACAACAAACTGTAATTCAAATTCTGAATCATTGGAATTATTTATCCCTGCTTTTTTAAGTTCTTCACTTGCCGACTCAAACACTATGTTTTTTATGTCAATATCATTGGTTTCCATAGTTTTAATAAATTTTTCTTTTTTATTATCCATACCATTTGCTATAGCATCACCTAGAAGGCTATTTATTCCGCCTCTTATGCTGCTTTGTACATCACTAAAAAACATGTCATCTTTAATTATTACTGTCTCAGATAACTTCAATGATCTTGACTGATTTAACTCTTTTAATTTCTTATTACTGGAAGAACAACCAACCATCATTAAAATTAAAATTGACAATACAAAAACCTTTTTCATTTCACCTACTCCTTTTTAATCTACTATAGATACACTTTCATCACTATATTATAGTATATATTTATGAATCAAAAATGTCAATTTAAAGACCCTTTTATGTTAATAAATAAAAATGAGAAAGTGTTGAGACAAATCATCATTTGTTTTATTCTATACTAGGGATCTCTCACTTTATAAGCGTCTTTTAATATTACTTTTTAATTTTTTTGTAACTTTCATTTTAAAGAGTAATAAAATCAGCCTTAGAAGGCACTATGAATTTAGTGTCCTTTTATTTGGTATTTTTTACTACTTTGTTTTCGATTTCGTTAGAATTTTGTCCGCGATTATTTGATTGTTTTAATAAAAACAATCATTAAGTATAAAAGCAAATTCATATTGTATCTAACATAATTTTATTTTATTTCAAAAGCCTGATAAATTAATCATTTTAATCCAAACAAATATGAATTTGTTTGACCTTTAGGGGTCAAATAATCGCAAACAAAGACTAAAAAAAGACTGTAAACTTAATCGTCTACAGTCTGAATACCCCTGATTTTAGGAGTACTTTTTATTATTTTAATTAAAACTTGCTTTTAAATCCCACTCTTACGAATGCTGTATCATCAACTTTACCAGTAGAATTATCGTCATTTTGTTCTACATAGTATCCAGCTTGTAAATAAAGTGAGTTCCTATCACTTAAAGTTTTAGTAGCTTTAACTGATGGTTCTGCATAAATTACATAAGATTCTTTACCATCTACATCTTTACCAGTTACATCATTTAAATCATTAAAATTTCTTGCACCGAATGAATATGGATCAAATCCACCTTCGAATAACGCTTCTACTTTTACATCATTAGCACTATATAGTGGATAGTTGGCATATGCATATGCCTCTATCTTTACATTGTTATAATCTTGAGTATTTTTCCCACCTAGAGTATAGTCATAGTAGATATTTCCTTCGATCTCTAAATAATCATTTATTGTATATGAGTTTTCAAATGATGTTGAAATTGAATAAGCATTCTTTGTAGATGCTTCATCTGGTGAATAATGTTGGAACGCTAAACCTGCTCTTACTAATGAGCTTAATCCTTCAACGTCTGTAAATAAGTGCCATGTTGGCTGAACTCTGAAATATTGTTTATTTCCACCTTTTCCACTGCCGTATGTATTTGTTTTTAATTCTGTTCTTACTTCCATATTGTCAACAGATGTTTGGGTATGTAATCTTAATCTCATCTCTGTTCTATCTTCTGCGGTATTACCACTTTCTCTAGTATCTCCAAGATCTCCACTACCTACGTTACTGTAATTTCTAATTCTCGCTTCTAATCTGTTATTTTCGTTGAAGTGGAAATTTGTTTTTACTTCTAATCTATTTTCATCAAATCTTACCCTGTCATTGATACTAAAAATACTTAATGGTTTTACCTCTTTTTTTAACATTTCTGGATTTTCATCCATTGCAAATGATACCATTCCCAGTGTCATTAATCCAGCTAATAAAGCTATTCTTCTCTTGTTCATTTCTTTCCTCCTAATAATCTATCTAACTTATAATTCGTCGTCAAAAACTTTGACGAACAAACTTTACGAAAGAAGTATATCTTGAAATTAAAATATTTGCAAGTTTTTTTATTAAAACAGTAAACAATGAGAAACGAATGAGGCATAGTTGCATAAATTATTCTCCTACTCTTTTTTAGTATTTTGTTTACCATTAAAGAGTTAAAATTCTATAGTCTAATTAATAAAACAAATTATCATTTTAACTAAAATTAATTATTATTTATTGATCTATATTTTTTTAGGGAAAACTGGTCAATAAATTATAAACACTGCCTGATCTATAAGTAGCTCCCCTGTTCTCCCTATAAAAATTTTGTAATAAAAATATTTTTTTATTCACTTACAATATGTTTTATGGTAAAATCGTTTTATTGTCAAATGAAAAGGCGAATAAATAAACGAAAGACAGGAGGTATTATTTTGAAAAAAAAATTAATGTTATTGGGGGCAGGTGTCTTAATCTTTTCTCTGACAGCATATGGAGTATTAGATGAAAAGGATTATAGCGGAACATATAAGGGGATATACTGGAAGGGGCACTCCAAGGGTGTGGCTCTAAAAGAAGCTAAACAAAAGATTGAAACAGTCTTGACATTGGAAAAGGATGGGACAATTACAGATGCAAAGATGGACTTTTTAGTTTCAAAAAAAGGAAAATGGATAGCTAGAAATAACCCTGAAGCTGACGTATCGGTGGAATTTTCCGTAGATCCTGTTAAAGCTACTCCAGGTCCTGAGTACAAGAAGGGTATATCCATGTTTGATATAAAAACTAACGATAAGATGGGATTCTATGCTGTTGCAGTAGATGATGATGGAACAGTGGCTCTTGCAATAGTAGATGCTGTTATTCGTTACCAGTTAGAAACTAAATTTAAACCCGGTTTTGACTTTAATTCAAAATTTGAGGATCTAGTTATCAATAAAGAATTAATTCCTACGGTAAAAACTTCAAAAAGTGGAATGTTAAAACCAAAAGACTGGTCTAAACTGGAAGGGAAGAATTTATATGCAATTCACCCTTTTAACCATGTAATTAAAAAGAGAGGGATTTTAAAGGGAACGGATAAAAATTCAACCCTTATTGAGGTCCTAACTGCTTTAGGTGTAAAGTTTAACAACGGAGTTCCTGAAAAGATGGATGCTAAATACGGATTCCATTCCAACGGAGGCTGGAATGGGAACTATAATGCCGTTGCAAAATATCTTATTGGTAAAAACGTCAATGAAGTAAAGTCATTAATAGATTGGTCTCCTAAGAGGTATTCAGGAGCTATCAATGAAAATAATTATTTTGGAATAGATATAACTGCCGGCGCAACTAAAACTGTTCAAAATTCATTTGACGGGATAGCGGGATCTACAGTACGTATGTCACGGGAAAATACTTCTTATATGGATGCTTTGGTAAAAGCCGGTGTTCTCGATGAAAAAGATGTTATTAAAGGACGTTTTTAGAAAAATAAAATTTCAGACAGTTTTTAGGGGGAATTAACAATGAAAAGGATTGAAAGTATAAGGCAGAAGATCCTAATAGTATTTGCTTGTATTGCAGTGCTTGTAGTGCTTTACGATAAGTTTACCGCTATGCCTGAATACAAGGGGAAAGGCCAAGGGTTTTTAGGCGAGGTATGGGTCAAGGTTACTATGGATGGAAAGGAAATTAAAAACATTATAGTAACAAAACATGGGGATACTCCTGGTATAGCGAAGACAGCCATGGACAGTGTGATTCCAGAGATCATTATGAATCAGAGTTTAGAAGTAGATAATGTTGCAGGAGCTACGTATATCTCTGAAGGGATCAAGGAAGCTGTAAGAGAAGCGGTTGTAGAAGCAGGAGTTAATTTTGAATAAAGAGATGATTTTTTTAGCGTCCTTAACAAGGGTTAAAGATTAGAGAATTATTCCTTTTTTATTTTTAGAAATCAGTTGAAAGAGTAACAAATGTTACCGAAAATTCAAATTAAATCTGTTATAATATTTTGAAGAAAAAAATAAAAAATAAAGGATGATTGAAATGTTATATATTTTATATTATACAGAAACAGGAAACACAGAAAAAGTAGCACTAAAACTTAAAGAAAAACTCAGTGGTGCAGTGGTAGTAAATATTAATAACTTTGATTCTAATGTTCTCAAAGGAGAGGATACTCTTATATTAGGGTGTGCCGCTTATGGAGACGAAGAACTGAGTCTAGAAATGGAAACATTTATAGATAATATTAATTATGAATTAAATGGAAAAACACTGGGGCTATTTGGTAGTTATGGTTCAGGGGATGAGTCATGGATGGATAAATGGATAAAAAAAATAGAAGGTTTAGGAGCTAAAGTTATAGATAATGGATTAAGAGTTCAGAGAGATTCTATAGAGGAAGCCTTTTATGATAAATATGCAAATTTTTTTAAAAAACAAAAGATTTCTTTATAATTGTACAGTTGTATGAGTAGACAGAAATTAGAACCACTAGTACAAGCCACGGGGCGAGATATCTACAAAGTATAAATACTGTACAAAAAGTAATAACGGGGGAAGGAAAATGGTTAAAACAATATAATATTCCTTATTAGAATAAATAATTTTAATAAAAAATAATGAATTTTAATAAGGAGAAAAATATGGAAAAGAAATATGAAAATTGGATGGATTCACATTATTTAAAGGATAGGATAAATAGGGTCTGTCTCATATTTTGTGTAAACCTCCAAATTGGTGTAGAATAAAATCACACTAAAACGGAGGTTTTTTTCATGAGAAAAAGAGACAAAGATCTATCACCTGATGAACTTGCGCGAAAAGAATTAATTAAGGATTATCTAAAAAAATTACCCAGTTATGACAGTTTAGATCTTGGCGCATTAGCCAGAGAGATGATGGGTCAAATGCTAGAAAATGCTTTAGAAGGAGAATTAGAGGAACAACTTGGCTATAGTAAATATGACTATAGAAATAAACTTACAGATAACTCTAGAAATGGTTATTCTAAAAAATCTTTAAAGGGCAGTTCTGGAATAATTGATATCTCTGTTCCTAGAGATAGAGATAATGAATTTGAGCCACAAATTATTAAAAAAAATCAAAATTCAATAACTCAAGAGTTTGAGAGAAAAGTTACATCTTTATTCGCTAAAGGGATGACTCTTAGCGATATCAAGTACCATGTTGCTGATATGTATGATTTTGATGTCTCTGAAAGCTCTATCAGTAGAATTACTGATAAAATACTTCCTGTTGCCAAAGAATGGCAAGATAGACCTCTAGAAGAAAGATATGCTGTAGTATTTATGGACGCTATCCATTACAATGTTCGTAGCGAAGGGCGCATAGTTAAAAAGGCGGTCTACATAGCCATTGGAATTAATATGGATGGTATGAAAGAAGTATTAGGAATGTGGGTTGGTGAAAATGAAAGTGCTAAATTCTGGCTGCTAAAAATGAATGAATTAAAAAATCGGGGTTTAAATGATATTCTCATCGTATGTGTTGATGGATTGACAGGCTTTTCTAATGCTATCTTAGCAGTTTATCCTGATACAGAAATACAACAGTGTATAATCCATCAAATTAGAAATACGACTAGATATGTATCCTACAAAGATATTAAAGAGCTGATGATAGACCTAAAAAAAGTTTATAAAGCTAATACAGAAGATATTGCTCTATTTGAATTAGATAATTTTGAAGAAAAATGGAAGAAGAAATATCCACAAATAGCTATTTCCTGGAAGTCTAATTGGGCCAACTTATCTACATATTTTAAATATCCACAAGAAATCAGGACTCTAATTTATACAACTAATACAATAGAGGGATTTAATAGACAGTTAAGAAAACCAAGTAAAAGTAGATCTGTTTTTCCTTCAGATGATAGTCTATTCAAGCTCCTTTATCTTATTACAATGGATATCACACAGAAATGGACTGGGCGCCGAAGAGATTGGGGTATAATTCACTCCCAATTGCAAATATTTTTTGAAGAACGATTAAAGTAAGTGCAATCTAAAATATACCTTTTCAAAGAGGCTAATTTTAGGCTCTAATCTTGACATACAAAAATTAAAGTTCTAATATATTAAAAAGGAGAAGTAATAATTAAAGTAATTATACCTCTCTATTTTATAGAAATTTTACATTGATTTTTAGAGTTTACACAAAACTTGCAACAGCCCCACCGCTGCTTATAAGATGTTTTTTATTCTTATCAGAAACTTTAAAAATTTTTCCAATCCCATACCCGATCTGAGATCCTAATTGGATAGACGGTCCTCCCCTTCCAAGAGAAAGGCCACTTCCAATACTGAGAAGACCTCCAATGAATTTATAAAAAAGTTCTTTAATCCAACTATATTCAAATTGCATGAGAAGTACCCCTTTTATTTGTGGAATTCCACTTCCTTTTATCATAGGATGTTTAGTAATTAATCTGTTGAGTGTGATTGCAATAAAAATAAAAACAACTATAGTTATTCCGAATAAATATAGTTTACCTGAAGCTATCTCAGAAAAAGTTTTTATTCTGAGGTTAGTCATTAAATTTAGAGAAATGCGATAAGCTACGACTACTAATCCTGTCAAAATACCAGTTATAATACTTAATAGATACAGCCTGATATTTTTATTTTGAACGATTTCACTTAAATTACCTAATTTCATTTAATTCTCCCTTTTTTTATTGTTGAAAGTATTCTTTTTTTACAATATTTTTCATGAGGTTTACTAGTATTTAGAGGATCTTCAGAGTACTCAAATTTTATGAACATTCAATAATTATTTATCTATATTAATTATACTACATGAAAGGAGTAATTTAAGGATATTTTATTACTTTTAAGGTATAATTAGTAGATGGGATGAGACTTTATTCTAAGAAAAATAACCCTATACTTTAAGCTGCAGGACGAGATATAAATAATGAAAATAAAAAACAGGATGAGAATCATCCTGTTTTTATTATTATATTTATTCAGCTATAAAATTAATTTCTGTTCTTCTGTTATTTTTTCTTTGCTCAAGAGTAGAATTATCATTTAAGAAATTAGTTTCTCCTAATCCTTCAGATATAACTTCAATATTTTCATTATTAAGGTTGGCCTTAATTTTATCAGCTACCCTATCAGCTCTTTCTTGGGAAAGGTTTCTATTATATTCTTCAGAACCTCTATTATCAGTATAACTTGTCACTTTAAGTATTCCTGATTCCTCAGCTAAATCGTTATCGATGTTTTTAAAAAATGATTCGTTATTAGTATCAGACTCTAATTTATTAGTTTCGTAATTTTCTGTAACTACTAAAGAGCTGTATTTATCAAGCATTGTTTCCCTAAGGGCTTTTTCTTGAGCTAATCTATTTTGCTCTTCTATCTGTCTTTCTTGAGCTAACCTATTCTCTTCTTCCAATTTTTTTATTTCTGCTTGCTGTTTTTCATATTCAGCTTTAGCAGCGGCTTCTTTTTCTCTTGAGATTACGTCTCTCTTGTTTTCACCAAATTTATAACCAAATTTGATAGAAGCTAAGTTAGCTCTATCACCTGAATACATGTCAGAAGAACCACTTAGATCCATAGACTCATAAAGCGCTTCTAAAGTGAAGTTTCCAAGTTCTTTTCCTATACCAACAGCACCATAGAACCCATCTTTAGCACTAGAATTGTCATAGATTGACCACCCCGCTCTACCGACTAAATAAAATAAATCTTCTCCAATCCCATATTTACCAGTCAAATATATAGGAAAAGCATTTGCTTTTGTTTCTGCTAATACATTGTTTCCATCTCCACCAGAAAATTCAGATTTCCATTCCATTCCAATACCGTAGTCAAAAGGTCTGTTTTCAGCATTGAATAATAGTTCTGCTCCTAAACTTCCTCCCTTATCAAAGCTTGAGTATGAATTATTACCTTCTCTCCAAGGTTCAAAGCCACCTTTAAGTTCTAATTGAGCTCCATAAGTTATTCCGCTGATTGCTATGGCTGCAAGCATAATTGATAGTTTTTTCATATTATTCCTCCTTGTATTTGAAAGCATTTGCTTAATATTTACTTAATAATTAATTGTAGCAAAATTAAAATAAAGTTACAATATATTAGAAAAATATTTCTGTATTAATAATAGTTAAATAAAGGATATTATATAAAAAATTGTAAATCAAATAAAAGGAAATTAAAAAATAATCAAATATAATCATTTATTTTTAATGTCTAAGATAAGTCATGGAGGGGTTAAATGAAAAAAGTCTTAATTTTAGGTGGGAATCAATTTTTAGGAAAACATATATGTGAAAAATTAATAGCTGAAAAATATCAGGTATATGTCTTTAACAGAGGTACGCGAATCAATCCTTCAGGAGCAATTCATCTAAAGGGAGATAGAAATAAAAGGAAAGAGGTATGTACTCTTTTAGATCTATACAACCTTTTGGATTTACATTGTCTTTTAGACTCACATAAATTTGAAGCCATTATCGATGTATCTGCTTATGAACCAGAGCAAATAAAAATGTCTCTGGAGATTCTTAAGGGGAAGTATAAAAAATATATCTTTATAAGCAGCGCTTCTGTTTATCAAAATATAAAAAAAGTACCAGCAAAAGAAGAGGACGAAATAGGTGGAAATTTTATTTGGGGGAATTACGCTCTAAATAAATTTTTATGTGAAGAAACACTTAAAGAGTTTTCCACGAGAAATAATTCTAATTTTGTTATTTTCAGACCTTTTTATATTTTTGGACCTGAGAATAATCTGGATAGAGAAACTTATTTTTTTAACCGAATTTTAGATGAAAAACCAATTTTTGTGCCTTCCAAAGATTCAATTATTCAATTTGGATACGTTAAAGATCTGGCTAATAATATCTTTAAAGCTGTAAAAAATGATAATTTTAACAATAATATTTTTAATATATCGGGAAATGAATATATGAATTTTAAAGAAATGTTAAAAATTATGGAAGAAGTGGTAGGGAAAAAAGCCATAATTGAAGGTATAGATGACAGTAATATTAAAGTGAGAGACTGGTTTCCTTTTAGAACTGAAAATTTATATGGGGATATTTCTAAACTCAATGAAAAAGGCGGATCTATAGATTACAGTTTTAAAGAAGGGATGGTAGAAACTTTTAATTATTGTTTAGAGAATAATTTGTTGGGAAAATATAAAGTTTATCCTTTAGAGAAAAGGTTTATTGAGATGTTAAATAGTAAAATTTAAAAATAAACAGATGATGTAAAAAGGTGGTGAAATATGGAAATTACATTAAATCATACAATTGTCCCTTCAAAAAATAATGTTGAATCTGCGAAGTTCTATGAAAAAATATTTGGATTTAAATTTATTAAAGAGTTAGGTCACTTTGCAGTGGTAAAAGTTAATTCAACATTAACTTTAGATTTTGACACACGAGATCATTTTTCTAAAAACCATTATGCTTTTAAAGTTGATGATGAACAATTTGATAAAATATTTAAGCGTATAAAAATTGATAATATTGATTTCGGTAGCGGACCATACTCAGATAAAGATGGTAAGATCAACAATCGCTACGGTGGCCGTGGAGTTTATTTTAGAGACCTAAACGGTCATTTGTTGGAAATATTAACAGCAGATATTGAAGATTGACTCAATAAAAAATGCCCAAAATATTTTGGGCATTTTTTTATATAAGAAGTTTAAAGTAATACATATAACTAAAAAAATATTAAAATTATTGCAAAAACACTAAAAAAAAGTTAAAATATCCACGATTATCTTAATTAGAAGTAGTGGAATAAAAAGTGTTAAGGGGGAAAGATAAAATGGGAAGAAAAATATTAATAATTTTAACAATAGTCTTCGTATTTGTTGGATGTGGAAAGAAGGATGAGTATATAGAAAGGGTTAAAAGTTCTCATCTCAATATGTATCCAAAAGTTGAATTTGGAAAAGTATTGGATAAGGTGACCAAAAATGAAAAATGGTTACATTTTGAAGATGAAGAAGGTAATTTTGTAGAATTTAAAGGTACTTTAGTCAATCCTGATACAAAAAAGAAAATAGACCTTTTAATTCAATGGAAGGTAACAGCAGGTGGTTACGATCCATATTATTTTGGAGTTGACGGAGAGTCTGTAGCCCTACTTGGATATGGGATGCTTATTCCAATGATATATGCATTGTATTTAGATATTGATGTAGAAGAATTAGGGGTCTAAATATTTTTTTAATAATAAACTAAAAATCCCATTGAGGAAAAATATAAAATATAAAAAGGAGACAGTAAAATCTGTCTCCTTTTATATTGCTTATTCAAAGTTTTTTAAAGGAAATAATGTGTTATATCACTATAATTTAGATAGAGTTAGGGAAGGAACAGATCTGAAAAAAATTTTATTATTAAAATAGATGACAAATTAAGTGAAATCTATGGAGGTTATTATGGGATCAAATACTAATAAAAGTTATATACCATCTTACTCTATTCTTTTTGTTGGATTTTTATTATCCTACTTAATATTTTATGAAATTGGAATTATAGAAAATAAATTTATTCAGCATAAATTTAGAGCAGAAAGAGAGAATTATTTGAGAATCTTTAATTCAGAGTTGAGTAAAAATATAGATACTTTAAATACTGTAAAACAATTATTTATAACTTCTAAAAATGTAGATAGGGAACAATTTAAAAATTTTACAAACTACTTTTTAGAGGAGAATGTAAAAATTCAGGCTTTTTTATGGATCCCTCTAGTAAACGGTGACGAAAGAAGTAGATATGAGAGATTAGCTCAAAAACAGGGGTATAAAAATTTTAAATTTACTGAAATAGGAAAATCTGGCGAGGTCCAAAAGAGAGGGAAATCAATGCAGTATTATCCTGTATATTATATTGAACCCTTTAGGGGAAATGAGGCTATTTTAGGGTTGGATTTATTTTCTAATAAAAATAGAGCAGAAGCAATTTTAAATTCATTAAAAATTGGAAAAATAATAGGGTCATCAAAAATAAGGATAATTCAAGGGGAAGAAGAAAAAGATGTATTTTTTCTTTTAAGTCCTGTATATAAAAAAGGATTTAATTCTAAAGGAGAAGTATTGGGGTTTATTTCAGGAGTTTTTAAAATAGATGACTTTATAGATTCTTCTTTAGACCTGTTAAAAATAAATAATTTAGAGTTTCAGATCTATGATGCTACAGAAAATAAAAATGTTGAAATTTATACAACTAAGGATTATTTTAAAAGGTTTGAACTGTATAAATCTTCAAATCTCTATTTTGAAAACTTTATAGATTTTCCAAATAGAAGTTGGAAAATTAAATTTATCCCGGGAAAATCATTTTTTTTAAATGAGTTTATAAAATGGGATTGGATAATTTTTATTTTTTTTAACACAATAACTTTAATGTGGAGCATATATGTCTATAAAAAAATTAAATACACCAATAAGATAGGTAATTTAATGGATAAAACTGAAGAATCTGAAAAAAGATTAAAATTATTTGCTGAAATTTTAGAAAATACACCTGAAGGTGTGATAGTTACAAATAGATATAATAAAATTATTTCTGTAAACAAAAAATTTTTAAAAAATACCGGGTATTTAAAAAAAGATTTAATAGGTTATGATCCTAAAATTTTAAATTCAGATCATCATAAACCATTGTTTTATAAAGAGATGTGGAAATCTTTGAAGCATAATGGAAGGTGGCAAGGTGAAATTTGGGATAGGAAAAAGAATGGTGAAGTATCACCTGAATGGTTAAATATAATAACTATACGAAATAACAAGAATAAAAATAAAATTGATTATCATATAGCTATGTTTTCAGACCTTGCAAACCAGGAACATGTAAAAAAACAAATTCAGCATTTGGCATACTTTGATTCATTAACAGATTTACCCAATAGAGAATTTTTTAATAGTAAAGCAGAAAGTATGGTTAGAAATGCTGATCCAGATAAAATAAAGATGGCTTTTATGTTTTTAGATTTAGACAGATTTAAGAACATAAATGATACTTTAGGACATTCTTCAGGTGATGAGCTTTTAAAAAAAGTCTCCAAAGCTTTAAAAAAAACAAAATTGGAAAATGAAATTATAGCAAGATTTGGTGGAGATGAATTTGTAATTTTAATACCATCTTTCGATTCTATAGATGGTTTAAATAGCGTAATAATGGATATATTAAATATATTCGAATTTCCATTCAATATTGGCGGCAAAGATCTTTTTATAACTACCAGCATAGGTGTAAGCCTTTACCCTTTAGATGGGAACTCTTTAAATGAACTTATTAAAAATGCCGATACAGCAATGTATTATGCTAAAAGATCTGGAAGAAATAATTATAAATTTTATAGAGAAAATATGAATTCTAAATTTATGAAAAATCTTGATCTTGAAAATAAAATGAGAAAAGCATTGAAAGAGGATGAATTTTACTTAGAATACCAACCGCAAGTAAGTGTAGCAACAAAAAAAATTATTTCCTGTGAAGCGCTTATTCGTTGGGAAAATCCTGAATTTGGAGTTATTTCTCCAAATGAATTTATAAGTATAGCAGAAGACAGCGGACTTATAGTTCCTATGACAAGATGGATCTTAGAAAAAGTTTTCTCCGAAGTAAAAAAAGTTGTTGAAGTAGACCCAAATATATATATATCTATTAATATTTCCGGATACCAGATAAAACACAGTGATCTTCCTAAGATGATTGAAGATGTTTTAGACAAAGAAAAAATAGATCTTAAACATATAGAGCTGGAATTAACAGAGTCTATGTTAATGGATGACGTATCTAAGAACATGGAAACGATGTTAAAATTGAAAGATTTAGAAATAAAATTAGCCATAGATGATTTTGGAACAGGTTATTCATCTTTAAGTTATCTTAAAAAATTTCCAATAGATAGATTGAAGATAGATAAAGATTTTATAGACGGGATTACAACTAACGAAGAGGATAACATCATAGTTAAGACTATAATTTTAATGGCACACAATTTAGGTTTTAAAGTTGTAGCAGAAGGGGTAGAAACAAAAGAACAGTTTGATTTTTTAAAAGCTTATAAATGTGATCAAATACAGGGATATTACTTTAGTGAACCTGTACCAATAGAAAAAATAAAAGAATATTTAGAAAAAAATACATTTATGTAAATGTCAATCAAGAATTGACCCATGTGGCAGTTAATTTTTGACCCACCTAAGGGTAATTAAAAAGTGACCCACCCTGCCTATTTCGCAGAGACCCTGTAAGAGTCACCATTCATGTTTAAAATATGTCCTCTAAATGTTACGCGATCTATTAAAGCTGTTGTTAACATTGTATCAGGGAAGAATTCTTCCCACTCTGAAAATGCTAAATTAGTAGAAATTATAATACTTCCCCTCTCACTTCTTTCTGAAATCACTTGAAATAGGAGTTCTGATTGATGTTTGTTAAAGGAGAGGTAGGAAAGCTCATCTATTATGAGTAGATCTAATCTTGCTAATTGCCTTAAGAATCTCCCTAAATTACTATTTTCTTGCGCTTCAACTAATTTATTTGATAAGTTAGCAGCTGTAGTAAAGTACACCTTATGTCCACAGTTGCAAGCTTTAAGTCCTAGAGCTATAGAAAAATGTGTCTTTCCAGTTCCTGGGTTCCCTATCATTATTATATTTTCTTTTTTTTTTGATAAACTCACAGCTGGAGAGTTCGCCTACTACTGAAGGTTTTAAATAGCTAAGACGTTTAACTTCAAACTCTTCTAGCGTTTTTTCAAAGGGAAATTTAGCTCCGCGCTTTAACCTGAAAAGTTTATTGTCTTGTCTAGTTATACTTCCTTTTCTAATAGTGTAAGCAGAAATTCTTCATATCCTTGTTTTGAATTTATTGCTTGGCGCTGAACCTCATGATAGTCTTTGAAGCTAGATAGTTTTAAAGCTTTGGAAAAAAGTTTAATTTTTTCACTAATTACACTCATTAGATCACCTCTTGGGAAATTAAGTTATCATATTTACCTAAATTATTTCTTTGAACTTCTATTTGGTCGTTGATTTTAGGAAGACCGACTTCTTCTCTTAGATATTCTAAAAAGAGTTTTGAATCTCCTTTAGAGTGATACATTTCAAAAATTGCTTTAGGAATATTTTGTATAACTGGATCAGCATTAAATACAGCTCGCGGTTTTCTTTCTAAAGCTTTAAGATAGTGAATTAATTGATAACTATGCTTATTTTTTTTAAATATCCTCTGGTGAATTGCAACAACTTTACCTTTATGAAGAAATTGTATTTCTGAATGACCAGTTTTTAAAATCACCTCAGTTCCTACTAATTCACAGGGTAATGAATATTTATTAGTTTCAAAAGTTACAGTTGAAAACTTAGTGACTCTTTTATAGTCTCTTTTAGAAATATCTAGTGAATGGCTAGGAAGCTCTAAAAGGTTATTAGCTTCAATCTGGAATTTTTGTTTAACACTTAAGCTTTCACCGCCAACTTTATGATTTTCTAAGTAGTTATCACAAGCCTTTTTTATTTTGATATTTAACTCATTCAAACTTTTAACTCTAGGGATAGGAACCATAGTATTTCTTCTGATAAGTCCTACTAAATTTTCAACCAAACCTTTTTCATTTCCACTTCTAACATTGCAAAATTTAGGTTTAAAAGCATAATGAGCAACGAGAGTTTCATACCCTTTAGTTATTTTAGTTACATGTTTTCCATAGCCTTCTGATACAGCAACTCTGGCATTATCAAAGAGAACTTCTCTAGGAACACCACCAAAATATTCAAAAGCAGAGATGATCCCATCTAAAAAGCATTCTTCTTTTCTGCGAAGTAGGCCTTAGTAAAGATATGAGCGCTATATGCTAACCGAGCACAAAAATATTTTATTTCCTGCTTTTCATCATTGAGAAAGATATGCGCTGAACCAAAATCAATTTGCATAGCTTCCGCAGGATTAAAGGTAAGTGGTAGAAAAACCTCTTTTGTTTTACCTTTTAATTCTCTAAATGCAACCTTAACAGAAGAATATGAACCAAGAAACCCAGCCTCTTCTTTGAGTCTAACCCAAACCCTATTAGCAGTGTGCCTCTGTTTTGAATGAGTATGCTCGTTATCTTCAAGAATACAAGCTTGAATAAAGTCTAAGACTTCTCTAGTCATAACTTGTTTTCTTCTAGAAGAAAACTTTTTTCTCCAGGAATTGTATCTCCATTAATATACTTTCTAACAGTGTTTCTAGAAATATGAAGATCTCTAGAAATTTTTCTAATAGAAACCCCTTCAACTAGATGAAGTCGTCTAATTTTTTTTTATGTATCCATATGAATTGCCACCTCAAACCTCCTGTACATCTCTTTAAAAAGATTGTACAGAGTAATATTAGGGTGGGTCAATAATTAGCTGCCTTTTTTATCTCAAAAGGGTCAATTTTATATTACCCTTTACATACATTTAATTTATAAAAATATTAACAGGGAAGATTTAATAAAATTTTTCAGGTAATGGCAAAGGTTATCAAAGAGCCCTTAATTCTGAAAGTTATGGTGTTTTATAGGTGTTCTTTTAAAGAAGTTAATCTTTAATAAATTCTATGAATAAATAAAAGGACACTATTCATAGTGTCCTTTTAGGGTTAAACTTTATTAGAGTTGATTATGATTACATATTTTACATGGTGTATATCCATTTTTAACTGCATCTTTTAAAGAAACACCCTTTAAATTTTTAGCATATGGACATTCTTCTAAATGATATTTTTTCGTCTTTTCATTTATATATACATATTCAACTTTTTTATTATTTTGATTTTTTAAATATAAAAATAATATAGTTATCAAAAGTAAAATTGTAGCAATAGTTATCATAAGGTCACCTCCATTTTTCTATTGAAATTAAAAACTGAATCTAAGTTTATTATTTTTTTCTATTCTCACTGCAGCTTAAACATTTTTTTAAATCAACAAATAAAAAAACTTCTAAATTAATATACTTATTTTTTATAGGGTTTCCTTTATATCTTTCAAAAAAATCTATATTTTATTTGACTTTATTCAAAAATTCTTGAATTATTGAGTTTACACTGTTTGGATTTTCTAAATTTGAAATATGTCCTGCACCTTCAATTATTTTAAAGTTTGAGTTTTTTGTAAGATCTCTCATCTCTTTGGACTCCTTCATCGGTCTAGGAATATCAACTTCTCCAGCTAAATATAATGTTGGAATATCTATTTTTTCTAATCTATTCAGAGTATCTTCTCTGCCAAATATTCCAAATCCAGTAGCTACAATGGTATCTATATTTTCTTTCGGCAGGTTCAATAGATGATTATGAAAATTTAAATATAATTTATTTTTTTCCTTTGTTGTTTTGGGGGAAAAAAACATCGGAGATATCAGTTCTGCCATAGGTTCAGGTATATATTGTAAATTTTTTATATTATTTAATAGTTGAAAATATGTTTCTTGGGTCTCTGAAGGTTCAGCTCCTACATATGAATCCATTATGATCATGCTGGTAGCTCTAATATCTTCTGCAATATAAGGAGCTAACATTCCTCCTACAGACAATCCTATGTAGTGGTATTTTTTTATATTCAAACTGTCTAAAACTTCTAAAATGTCATTGGAAATCTCTTCCAAAGAGTAATTTTCTTTGTTTTCACAGAGGTTAGAAGAATCCCCATGCCCCATTAAATCAATGGAGATACATCTAAAATTCTCTTTGAAGAAATCTATTTGAGGTCTCCACATCTCCTTGTCCCATAAAAATGAGTGGATAAAAACTAATACTTCTCCTTCTCCCTCAGAGATATAGGCTAATTTTTTATTATTTTTTAAAGTTATGTAATTCATGTTTCCTCCCAGTATACTTTTATATCTAAAAAAAAGACTTAATGCCTATAATATAGCACAAACTTTAATATTTTAGTAGAAAATGTGTGATAATTGATAAATTGATTATATTTAGGTTTATTTCAATTAAGCTTTATTTTAACCTTCTAAAGTCATATTTTTCTATTGTTGTTGTCTCATGATTGACTTTTGTATTAAAATTTTATACAATATGGTGTGATGAAATACAGATGTTTTTTTAAACTACACTCTCTCCTAAGAGATTTCATCACATAGGGAGCTTTTCGGAGCTCCCTTATATATTTATAGAGGTATTACAGCGTAATTTTTTATTGATGGTCTATTCAATGGAATATCTTTAAAAATACATAAAAATTAATTTATAGTTATTAAGGTTTAGAATTTTTTAACATTCCTCATTTTTTAAGTTGACTTTAGGTTTAATTTGAGTTAAAATTAGTTTATAGTTGGTTTTATAAAGTATATTCATTAATCTTCCCAGGGATTGATGGATAGAAACCTCCTTAGTAGATTTATTTTAGAGAATAAATTTACTTATACTTTCCTCTGAGTCTCCCACTTTGCAAATAGTGGAAGACTCTTTTTATTTTTAAATAAAAAAGCAACGTGACGTTGCATCCGAATAAGCACAATTCAGATTCTTAAAATTTTTAAGTTGTTTTATAAATTTTAAAATTTTCTAGATAATAAAAAAAGGAGAATAAAATAAACCGGATCACAGCCTAGATTTTTTCTCCCATAAAAAATATTTTTTAGATTTTCTGCTGGTCTCTTACTTCAATTTCTGTTCCTTCTGGAGCTTTCACCTTAAAAAGATATCCGTTTTCAACTTTATAGATCTCTTTTTCATTTTTAAGTTTAAAATTATTATATCCCTTAGATTTGATCTCCTCATATGCCTCATGAATATCTTCTACAAGAAATGAGATGTGCACCGGGCCTTCATTTAAAGAACTCCATTTATTTAAATTTGTTGATATTTTAGCCGTTTGAAGCTCTATCATAAATTCACCTAGTTTCAACCATGTATTATACTCCCTTTTGTGAAAATCCGGAGTTTCTTTTATAACTTTAAAGTCTAAAATTTCAGTATAGAATTTTTTAGACTCGTTGTAGCACTCTGTTTGGATACAGATATGGTGTAATGATTTTATTTTCATATATTAATCTCCCTTTATAGTTCTTTATCTTATGGTACTAAATTTTTTTATTCGATGTTATTCTTCTTTAATGCATATATTAATTAAAAAATGATTTTATTAAAAATTTCTGGAAGCTTCTATAACTTTTGCCAGAATATAAAATTCATCCTCACCTTCCACACTGATATCAGAATAATTTTTATTAAAAGCCTCTAAAACAGCATTTTTTCCTGAAATTTTTAATCTTCTGACTATACATTCTCCATTGTATGAGAAAATACCTAAGTTACCTTTTCTTACTGGAGTATCCATCTCACCTAGTATAAAATAATCTTTGGGGATACTATTTTGGGGGTCATCGGAACTCATTGAATCATCTGTATTTAATATTGCTACCAATGGCTCATTATAGTGGCTATAATGGGTTTTAACGAGTGTATATGTCCCAACTTCTTCTCCGTAAACAAAAGCACCATCGATTACTTTTATATTTTCATATAGTGGAATTTCTTCCATCCCTAAAATCTTAATCTTTTCCAAATTTCTTCCCCCATTTTTAAATTTTTACTTTAATCTTTATCCCCATTGAATTCTGATAAAAATTATATTATTTATTCTATCACGAAATAAAAGTTTTTTAGACAAATATTTTTATGAGAGAAAATATAAATTGACAAGACTAAACATTAGGTATATACATTAATAATAATATAAAAATAAAAAGGAGAAAAAGATGAAAATTATAGCACACAGGGGGGCATCTGGATATGCCCCGGAAAATACTAAAGCCTCTATTTTAGAGGGGTTAAAAAGAGGATGTGACGGCTTTGAGGTGGATGTTCAGCTGACAAAAGATAATAAGGTTGTAGTCTTTCATGATTGGTCATTGGAGAGGACTTCTGATGGAAATGGATTCTTAAAAGATCAAACTTTAGCGAAATTAAAAACTTTAGATATTGGAAGCTGGTTTTCAAAGGAGTTTAAAGGTGAAAAAGTGTTGACCTTAGAAGAATTATTAGATATTATTTCAAAAGAAAAATTACTGAATATAGAAATTAAAGTTCGCCATGGAGAGGTCAATCAAATAGAGGAAAAAGTTGTAGAAATTTTAGAAAAAAAATCTAGAATTAATAGCAATATAATTATCTCATCTTTTGATCATAGGATAATTAAGAGGATCAAAGAAATAAAACCAGAAATACAAATAGGATTACTTATAACTGCAGGTCTGTTGAATATAAAAAATTATATTTCTAATTTTGATCTCTATAGTGTTCATTGCGGAGGTGAATTTATAAGTAAAATAAACGTAGATGAACTAAAAAATAACAATATCAAAACTTATGCCTGGACAGTCAATACAGCAGAAGAAGCAAAAACCTTAGATTCTTTTGGTGTAGATGGAATAATTACAAATTATCCAGATATTTTTTAAATAATTATCAAAGATAATATAAAGAGAAATAAAAAAGGTAGTTAAGAAAGAATAAAATCTTTTTTACTACCTTTTATATAAAAGCTTATAATGTTTATTATAGTTTTATTTATTTTCTGTTTTGATGTATTTATTTGGGATAGCTATATCTTCATTATTACGATGAACCCTATAGTGTGGAGACATGATCTCTATCCCTTCTCCATGAAAATTATCCTGAATATTAGCATGAAGATCAGACATGATCTTCTGCATCTTTTTTTCTTCAGAAGTATATAAGTTTATCTCATATTCAACATAAAAATCTCCCAAGGCTTTTTGCAGGACAAATGGTTTTGGAGTACTCAATACACCATCGATTGACTGAGCAGATTCTACCAGCAGTTTGTGGACAAGCCTCCAGTCTATGTCATATCCAATAGTTATATTTGTATGCAGTATTATATTATATTTTCTAGCAGAATAAGTATAATTTATTATATGCCCCGATAAAATAGAAGCATTAGGAACAGTTACTCTTTCATTTTTAGGAGTTTTTATCCTGGTTACAAGGATGGTTTTTTCTACCACATCTCCTGTTATTTCATTTACTTTAATACGGTCTCCTACTTGGTATGATCTCATATAAGTTAGGATAAACCCTGCAATTACATTTCCTATATATGTACTCGATCCCAGTGAAATTAATATCCCTGCAAATATAGAGATACCTTTAAAAGCAGGTGAACCGGCCCCAGGCAGGTATGGAGATACGATAGTTAGAGTTAATATATATATATATAAATAGTTTGGACAGGTTAAATGTGGGATTTGCCCACTCCGGATAAAATCCATTGACCTTCATTGATCCGGTTGAGATCTCGTCTGCTAAATATCTTAAAAATTTTAAAAGGTATTTAACAAATAGCAAAATAATAATAATGGTTATAAAATTTGGTATAATTCCTATGATATTTAATAATATCATCTTTATGGGATCGGAAACAAAGGTGAATAAACTGCTTACCATGTCTTTTGTAGTGGGGTTAAAATAGAATAAAGCCGGTAAACTAAAGATTAATATTATCCCAAAACTTAAAAATTTAACTCCTTTTAAAACTATCTTTACAAAGGCAAACTGCATCTTACTATTTATGATTTCATAGTTTCCTATCTTGATACCTGTTATTTTATCTCCTACTTTAATTTTATAGTATACCAGAGATCTTCTGGTCAGTTTATTTAATAACCGGTAACATATCCTCATTAAAATTACATAGATAATAAATAAAATTAATCCTAATATATACGGGTAATTTTTATTTCCCACTAATTTTTGTAAATTAAACTTCATACAATACTCCTTCTATTTTTTTTGATTTTTAGATAATATAGAATAACCTTAGATCTCCTCAGTTGTCAATTTAAAAAATCTATATATAGAGGTCTAGGTGTTTTTTCAGAATTTTTTCTAAGATTTAGTCAAATAAAAAACAGGGAAATTAATCCCTGTTTTACTGTCTATTTTTGCAATATTAAAGTGTTGCTTTCCAGTATCCATGTAGATTACAGTATGCTTTAGCCTCTACTTTTTTTCCTGAACATCCTTTAAAAGTAACTTTAGGTTCATCTCCAGGCTTTAAGAATGCAGTAGTTACCCAGCAATCATCTACAATTAGCTCTATCCATTCAATATAGTGAGCTTCAGTCATAGGATGGAGAGTTTCTCCTACTTTAACTTCAAATCCACCTTCTATTTTAGTTATAACCGGAACATGTTTTTCAACTGCAGCATCTGTTGTATTCTCTGCCTGAAGGACCATATCTGCCCCGCAACAACTTAAAGTACCACCAGCTTCATGATAGATCTTAGTAATGTTTCCACAAAGTTCACACTTATAAATTTCAAATAATTTTGCCATATTTTGCCTCCTTGTATTATAAAAAAATATTACAAATATCTATACCAGTAGAAGGATAAAGTTCCTTTTTTTAATTTGTTTTTTTTTCTGAAATAAATTATAATTTTCTTTTTAAAACTACTTGCTTTTTATTATTTGTTATTTTAATAAATATAATTTATAGGGGAGACCTCAATAAGGAAATTTTGAAGGGTTAAATTAAAATTCCCTTTTATATTCATAACTACCATCTAATATTTATCGAGATATCTTTCTATTTCTACTATCTCCTCCGGACAGTTTTCCAGAAAAAATCCTATCATCTTTCCCTGGATATCCAAAGCAGATTTCTGACTTCCTGATACAAGGGCAAAGGCAACCATTCCTCTCTCTTTTATATCCTGAAGTCCTACTTCGGTTAACTGTATCTTAAACCTTTTTAAAAACTTGTCCTTAAGGCTTCTTATAACCATTCTTTTATCTTTAAGAGATCTAGCCCAAGAAAGTCTTATTTCTATCTGTACAGCTGCAACATACATAGGATCACTTCCATTTTCTATCGGATCTCTTCACACCTTATATCCAGATCAAAAATATTTTTTTGCCCGTCACAGAGGTTGTTAAAATTTTCTATGGCTCTTATCAATTTTTTATATCTATTAGTGGTGTGGTCTGTAGATCTAACTGCTAAATAAAGTTCATACATGTTGTTGTCAAAACTTTCTAAAATAGAATTATCAAACTCTGTATCCTGCATAGTGTAGATATGACCATCATATTCATAATCTAATTTCTCTTTCCAATTCTGTTTTTTATTATTCATTTTATTACCTCCGTTTTTATAATTTCTAAGTCCAAGTATATTCTCTAATAGAAAAGCTTTTATCGATTAATATTATTTTCTTTAAAATTCTAAAAATTCCTTTTTTTATCGTTTAAATTGTAAAATATGAAGTTTGTAATAAAGTGGTAGCATTAAGTTAAAATACTATTTTAAATGTAGATTTATAAATGATCTATTTGAAATTTTTGTATAGAAACAAATTAAATCAGGAAATTTGAAGGAGATTAATTGTTATAATAAAACATAAAATAATATGTTATACTTATAAATAATGCAATTATGTATTTTTTATAAAATTATAGTTAACAAGGAGTTTAAAATGGAATTATGTGATTTAGATAAGTTAAAAATAATATTGGACACTAAAACGGAACTAGATCTACTAAAATTATCGGTGAAAGCCAGAGAATCATTATTTAATTTAGATAAATCTATCTATAAATCAGGAATAAAAGATCAATATTATAAAATAGCGACATATAATGGAACAATAAATGCCGGTAAATTATCCGGCTTAAAAGTGGATTTAAGATCTTTTTTAGAAGGTAGGTTAAAAAAACATTGTTCTGCTTCAGTGGAGAAAACCATAAACTATAATATAGCGTTAATGGCAGGTGAAAAATATTCATGTGATAAAATTGACTCTGGAGTTCTGGATATTTTGGAGTCTAAAATTTCTTCGGGAAGTAAGAAAAATGAAAACATATTAAATTTAGAAAAAGATGTTAAGGCAGCGATACTTGAACTTGAAAAATTTGTTGACAAAAATAAAATATCTAATTTAGATTCTCTGGTGAAAGCAGCTGTGATCTATGCTAAATTTCATATTTTAAACCCCTACGGGACTGACACTGATAATATTGGGAATATTCTTTTATCACTATATGTCGGTAAAACCGGTATGGTTGATAATGGGTTCTTTATTTCAGAGGAATTTGAAGATGATTTTTATGATTATTATAGTTTATTGGATCAGGTGAAAAACAGCGATAATTGGGAACCTTGGATAAGGTTTTTTTTGAACTGTATAATAAAACAGTGTCAAAGATCTAAAAAGAAAGTAAGGGAAATGGTTAAATTACATAAAGAAATGATAAAATTTGCTGAAGAAAATAAAATCTTAAAGGAATATATAGATTATATAATTGCAAATCCTGTATTTACTAACAGACTTATTTCAGAAGATGTAGGCATTTCAATGTCAACGGCTTCAAAGATCAATTTTTTTATGGCAGAACATAATAAAATAACTATTGGTGGATGCCCTAATTCAAAGGTATTTTATCTGAATGAAGTTTTAAAAATCATGGAATAATAAGGGGCTTTGGCCCCTTTTTTTATAAAAGAGCCCCGAAGGGCTCCTGGCTTTAGCTTCCAAAGATGTTAAACTTGTAACCAACACCTGCACCGTACATAGTGTCAGAAGTATCTGAAGTAGATACATTGGTATTTATCCTTACATTTTCAGTTGGCTGCATAGCTACCCCGATGGCGATAGCCTGTGAACCACCATATCCACCCATACCTGCTCCAATTCCTACGTCTCCTCTTCCCAGGTGTGGATAGACTATTGAAGATGTAGCTGCTGCCATAGCTAATCCTTTATTCATCTTACTTTCTAATCCATCTACCTTTTTCTCTAGTCCATCTATTCTCTTAGAGTTCTTGTTTATATCTCCATTCATCGAGGTTATAGCTTCATAAGAAGTCTCTCTGAATTCATCAAGTTGAGTTGTTTTGTTCCCGTTTTCACCTACAACGACTTCGCCATTGTCATCAGTAACATAAAGATCTTTTTCTACTTTATCTATGTTATCTGTGTTTTTTGCTATATCAGCTTTATTTGTAGCTATATCACCAGTGTTTATAGTTGTCTGTTCCTCTGTAGTTGCCCTAGCATTTTCAAGAGTTACTATTCTATCTCTGTTATTATCAGCTTTTATATTAGATCCAGTTCTAACTGCATATGATGAGCTATCCTCATAAATTGCACTATTGTGATCAGCGATAGCATTATTGTGCTTTATTATATCGTTCATATTGCTAGCAAGTGTTTCATCAACTCTCGACAAGTGTTCATCTTTTTCTTTAAGTTGTTTATCTGTATCTGCAAACTTTTTATCTGCTTCAGCAAATTTTATATCAGCGTCTTTAAGTTTTTCTATATGTTCATCCTGGATCTTATCTCTTTTTTCAGCTTCTAGTGTATGCTTTGAGAAGTCAGATTTTATTTCAGAAATATCATCTCTATTTTCCCTTACTACTCCTGCTACCACTTCAAAAGCTGCTGCTTGTTTTTTACCAGTTTCGCTTGGGTTAGCATCTGTTTCTACCTTTACACCAAGTTTTTCTTCAACAGCATTAATCATTCCGTTTGTAGCATCATTCTGATTTATCATATTTAATGTAGCCATTTCTTCATTTTTAGCAACTTTTGTATTGACTTCCCTATATTTTGCTCCAAGTTCCCTTTTAACAGTACCTATTTTAGCGTCCACCTTTTGCACTTCTAAATTCGCATTTTGTATTGCGAGGTCATTTTTACTCACTTGTAGTTTATTATTTTTTATAACCGTATATGTGTCATCTAATGCTTTCAGTGTTGAGTTCAAAATTTCTTCTCGATATTCCTTACCATTAAGATATCCGTCTTCTCCTGGGTTAATATTCTGGTATTTACCGTTTAACCACATTGACCCAGCATTGTTAACTATATTTTTTGAAATTTTCATATCCCTAATTCTGTCTTCATCATCTGCCACAACTCCTGTAGATAATAACATCAGTGCTCCTAATAATAATAACTTCTTTTTCATAATTTTTACTCTCCCTAAAAATTTATTTTATTTTTGTTTCTAACAGATTATCTCTATTATTTTATAAAAATTCTAACTCAAAATTCTTTACTAAATCAATAGTCTCTATAGCCAGAGCATTTAAAGACTCTTTGTCCCTAGAGTTTAAGATGATATATGTATATATATCATTAAATTCATGTACATAGATAAATCTTTTTTTCCCCTCTGAATAATAAACTTCAAAATAAATAGTATCTAAAACTTCTAGTTCACTGAGGCGTTCAAAATCTTGAAGATCTCCAATCTCCCCTTTTCCGATCAGATACCCATTATCATCTGTTATTTCTTTTACAATATGGCTGATAGAGCCGTTTTCATATCTTATAAATTCAGCTCCATGGGTATCTGGTTTACCCATATCTGCTCCCATTAGTACTAAAGATCCTAAGAAAAATATACATATAAGTGTTTTAAAATATTTTTTCATACTTCCTCCATCCTTAGAAAAGTGATAGAGGATAAGATATATCCCCTACTTTTCTATATTTAGTTTACACCGTATTCCGAACCTAACCTTTTACCGGTAGTGTTCCATACCCTTCCTTCAATCCCGCTTTCTTCTTTGATCCTTGCAGCTATTTTATTCATTTTAGCAAGGGAACTATTACCAAAGTCCTGAGTCATGTCTATATATGTAGTTTTCTTTGTTACAATCTGATCTTTCACATTTTTCAAAGTCCCGTAGAGATACATCTTTCCATCATCTAAAACAAAGTATAATTTAAACTCATCAGTTCCCACTAAATATTTAAGAGTCATTCCTACCACCTGCTCACTGGTGCTGGATTTTCTATCGGTATCTACTATATGTGATGCCTTTACCATCTTAAACGTTTCTTGTTGTTCTCTGTTGGAAACCATCATTCCTTCTTCAGATAAGATCTTTTCAACGATAGTCAACACCTGGTCTTCACTTAACTTTGTAGATTCAATGTCAAAAGTTGTCCTGGTCGCCACAACATTACTACACCCTGTAAAGATCACCATCGATACCACTACTAATAACACACTAAATTTCTTCATAATTTTTTACTCTCCCTAAAATTTATTTTTACACAGTTTTTACATAGTTTTTACACTACTTTTACATTGGTAAGTTATTTATAGTATATTATACGCAAAAAAAATGCAAGTTTTCCAAAATGCTTTTTTTAAAAACCAAATGTTTATTAAAAGAACTTAAAATTATTAGAATTCATTAATAATAAACTAAGACTTCTTATTTTTTTATTATAAACACTAGAACCAATTAAAACATTCAAATTATAAACAGGACAATATTTTACTAAGAGGTGTTTTATTGTTTTTTTCCAGATAAAAAATTGTAAAAAAATAAATTAATTTTTTTTAATGTTTTTAAACTTTTTTCTATTTATTCTCGTCGAATCAAATGAAAAAAAGAAAGGGTAAACTAAATTTTTGAAATTATTCAGTGAAACAAAAAGATTTACGAGTAAAGAATTCTAGAGTTTTCTTTCGTTTTTAAGGGATAGATAGAAAAAAGGAATAAATAATCAAGGAGAATATAGATGACAAAATTAAAGTATGAAATTCTTGAAAAAGAATTAAAAACAGTAATGGAGGAAATTAAGGAACTTAGAAAAGAAAACGAAAATTTAATAAAAGAGAATCAGATATCACATCAGAAAATATATGATTTAGAAAATGATAATGGTGTAGAGGACAATAACTATAAATTATTATTATTTATTATTGGCTTACTTATTGTGGGAATAATAATGAAATAAGTAAGATTCATAAAGATTATTTCATATAACTTTCACTTAAATTCAATGCAATAAAAAAGGTACTCTCAAATTCTATGAGAGTACCTTTTATTTATCTGTTAACTACAAATCTTTTCAATGAAACAACTTCATTTCTTATATCCCTATGAACTACGGATTTCACGTCAAATTTGAAGAGTTTAAAAACTCCCTGGATAAAACTTCCTGTAAAGAGGGCAGTGATAACTGTTCCTACCCCTGCATATCCTCCCATAAGATATCCTGTGATTAAGACGCTGATCTCAATAATGTTTCTCACAGTTCCTACTGAAAACTTTGTTTTCTTAGTGAGGGCAACCATAAGTGCATCTCTTGGACCGCATCCAAGACCGGGAGAAATATAGAGATAGCATCCTAAACTGAGTATAAACATCCCTGAAAACATCATAAAAACTCCTGTGAACATATTATTACTTAAGGGAACTATCTCTAGATAGAGGATCAAGTCCATAAAGGTCCCCAGAAAAATAATGTTCAGTATACTACCGCTTCCTATTCGTTCTCCCAGAAAAAAATCCAGAGTTATAACTATGAATCCAACAAAGATACTGGCTTGTCCTATTGTAAGGTTACTGACCTTGGATATCCCTTGGTGTAATACGTCCCATGGAGAAAATCCCAGATTGGATTTAATGATAACTATTATCCCTAGGGAACAAACAAATAAACCTAAAAATAATTTCAAATATTTAAATATCTCTTTTTTCATACTTTACCTCCGCATTAAATTAAAACATATTTTTGTATCTTATAACATCTTTTCAAGCTAGTATAGCATACAAAAATATTTTGTGCTATACTTATTATATAAAAATTTAAGGAGTAAGTTATTATGAAAGAATTAAATATATTAATTGGGCAAAATTTAAAGTCCATAAGAAAAAGCCAGAATTTAAGTTTAGATGAAGCTTCTGCTGCTACAGGAGTAAGTAAGCCCATGCTGGGGCAGATAGAAAGGGGAATATCTAATCCTACAGTAACAACTCTCTGGAAAATTGCTTCAGGACTGAAAGTTCCTTTTTCAGAATTTATGAAGGAACCCGAATTAAATTATCAGTTTGTTTCACCTTTAGATATAGAACCGATAATGGAATGCGATGAAAATATGAAGATTTACACCATGTTTTCCTATAACGACAACTTTGAAATATTATATGTAGACTTAGAGCCGGGGTGTGTTCATGCATCTCCTAAGCATCCAAATGAAGTAGAGGAGTATGTCTTTGTTATTGAAGGAGTTCTGAGAGTGAAAATAGGGAAAGAATCTATAACTTTAAAAACAGGGGAAGCCTTAAAATTTAGAGCAAATGTAGATCATGAATATTCAAATTTAGAAAATATTAAGTGCAGATTTCAAAATATCAATGTCTATCATAAAAATTAATTTATATTTTTATCCAATGAAATAAGAAATACTCTCAAATAAGTTTGGGAGTATTTTTTTATCTATCAACTATGAATCTTTTTAATGAAACAACTTCACTTTTTATATCCCGATGAACTACAGATTTCACATCAAATTTGAAAAGTTTGAAAACTCCCTGAATAAAACTCCCTGTGAAAATAGCTGTGAGAATTGTTCCCGCTCCTGCATATCCTCCAAGAAGGTATCCTGTACTTAAAACACTGATCTCAATGATATTCCTTACTGCTCTTACTGAAAGTCTGGTTTTTTTGGTTAGGGCAACCATAAGGGCATCTCTAGGACCGCATCCCAGACCGGTAGAGATATAAAGATAACATCCTAGACTGAGTACCAGTAATCCCAAAAACATCATAAAAATTCCTATGGGTACGCCTGTACCTAGAGGAACTATGTCCAGAGAAAGAATTAAGTCCATAAAGACACCTCCTAAAATAATATTTAATATACTGCCACTTCCTATTCTCTCTCCCAGAAAAAAATCCAGAATTATAACTATGAATCCAACAAAAATACTAGCCTGACCTATTGTGATGTGAGTGACTTTGGATATCCCCTGGTGTAAGACATCCCATGGAGAAAATCCTAAATTAGATTTAATAATAATAATTACTCCTAAGGAACAAATAAATAAACCTAAAAATAATTTTAAATATCTTAGGACCTCTTTTTTCATGACTTACCTCCACGTTCTATAACATATTTCTCACAAGTATATCATACAATTTTTTATTATGCTATACTTAAATTAGCAGGAAAGGAGGTTCTTTTGTGCCTAGAAAGCCTGTTACTTCTAGTAGTTTAAAATCAGTTGGACATTGGATTACCGATGAATATTGGAAATTAAATTTATTGATTTTAAGTTATATTTCAAAATTAATGATATTAATTTTTTATCTTTATCAAGTTTTATGGACACAAAAGGGATAAAGATTTATAATAATAAATAGATTTTGTAGAAAGCTAGAGGAGGAATTAAAATTTTAAAAAAATTATATGAAAAATTAATGCTGTGGGAGGCATTTAAAATATTACTTATAGGAGTTACGGCCTATGGGATAGCCTCTTACCTTTTAGGAGGAATACCTTCATTTTTAAGTGCTGTATCAGCAGTGGGAGGATATTTTTTTAATTTAAAGGGTTTGAATACTTGAATTGTATAATTAAATGCAACAAAAAAAATTCATAAATATTTCCTTGGTATAATGTAAGTGCGACCAAACATTAAAGGAGTATTTATGAATCATAAACATTTTACCATTGAAGAAAGAGAAAGTATATTTAAATTTTTAGCGCAAAAAAAATCAATTAGTTTTATTGCAGCTAAATTAAAGAAAAATAGAGTTAGTATTTATAGAGAAATTAATAGAAATTCAGTTGATGGTGAGTACACTCCTAATAAAGCCCAGTTTTTATACAAAAAAAAAACAACTTTGTGGAAGAAAGCACAAATTAAGAGATTCGATCCTTTTGGTAGATATTCAAGAAAAGTTAGAATCAGGTTGGAGTCCAGAACAAATATCAGGAAGAGCTAAATTAGACAACCAATATTCTATTTCATTTAAAACAATTTATAGAGCAATATATCTTGATTTTCTTACGGAGAGTACTAAATACCTTTTAACTAGAAAAGGCAAACAAAAGCCTAGAGGATTGAAAGAAACAAGGGGTAAAATCCCTAATAAAAAGATGATAGAAGAAAGGTCTGAAGAAGCGAATGATAGAAGTGAGATTGGTCATTTTGAAAGCGATACTATCGTTGGCGCAGGAAAAAAAGGTGCTATGATGACTTATGTTGATAGGAAATCAAGATATCTTGTAGCGGAGCTAATGATTAATAGAAAATCAGATACTTTTAATGAGGCAACAATAGAGAATTTTAAATATATACCTAAAGAATACATAAAAACATTTACATCGGATAACGGGAAAGAATTCTCTAAATTTAAAGAATTAGAGGAAGCATTAGGTATTAAAGCTTATTTTGCTAACCCTTATCACTCATGGGAGAGAGGAACAAATGAGAATACAAACGGTTTATTAAGGAGAACTTTCCCTAAAGGGACTATTTTTAGTAAGATAAAGAGATGTGAATTTTATAAAGCGGTAAACAAAATTAATAATAGACCAAGGAAGTGTTTAAATTGGAAAACCCCAAAAGAAGTATTTTGGGGTGAAATTGAAAAGTGTTGCATTTAATTTGACAACGTAAGATAAAAAAAGAATAACCATCAGAACTATAAATCTATGGATAATTTTTAGTCTGGCTGTACTCATACCATATATTGCTAAGGAAAGTACCACAGCTCTGGTAGCATGTACTTTTATATTTGTAGGGGTTACAGCTTTTTTCTCATTGGAGGAGTACCTGGGGGGATTTCTAGCCCATGTCCCGGCTATGTATATCTATATCTATTCATTTTTTAATAAGGAACCAAATGATTATCTAAAAAGTTTACTCGGGGTTTTAATAGGGATTTTAGTAGGTTATCTATATATTCGAATATTCTGTAGAAATAATCCCAATGATAGGATGGAACAGGCGGTGGAAGACTATTTGGATTCCCTCATAGAAGAGGTGAAATCCTGCAGAAATGGAAAAAATATTCAAAGGGCAAGAGAAGAGGGACGAAAATTTTATAAAAAATTTTTAGATGAATTTTATAAAACTTCCTATGGATCATATTTAGGAGATGAAAAGGGGAAAAAAAGTTTTGAATTTGTCCTTTCTCTCCATCAGCTCATTGAAAGATTTAGAATAAAGAATAAAAAAGAGCCTTTTACTCAGGATAAATATCTAGAACTGGAAATTTTTTTAAAAGATGTAAAGAATAATAAAGATATAGATATAAAAACATTGAGAATTCCTGTAAATACAGCAAAAGTTATCTTGAAAAATCGTAAAAATTTGTTGGTTAAAAAAGAAAATGAGTCTGAAAGGGAGTATAAAAAAAATCGTAAGACACTATATTATCTGAAAGAGAGTTTGTCTCTGAATACAACCAGGATGAGGCATGCTATACAGCTTGCGACAACTTTTACAATAGGGATATTTATATTTCAAAAATTTGGAATGGTTAAAGCAGTCTGGCTGCCGACTGCTATGGTAGTTATAGCACAGCCCTATGGAAAGGATTCTAAAAAGAAAATTTGGGACAGAATACTAGGGACAGTATTTGGATTACTCACTGTAAGTATTATAATTTTAGCAGTTCCAAGTACTGAAGGGAGATTGATTATAGCAATCCTATCTTTTTATCCATCCTTCTGTCTGATGAGAGTTTCATATGTTGCAGTTGTAATATTTGCAACAATTAGTGCAGTACTCATGAGTTTATCATATCTGTCACCGGAAAATAGTTATATGCACAGGATGTTATATACAATTATGGCAGGAACAATAGTGTACATTGTAGAATTTTTATTAAAGGACAGAAGCAGAGTAACCATAAAGAAAAGATTAATTCGAATGATTGAAAATGATGTTGTCCTTTTAGATGAAATGATAAACCTTTTAGGTAATAAAGGGAAAAAACATTTAGATGAATATATTATGAGGGGTTATATGTTTAGAGAAATCCTTATAAAAGACCTGGAAAATGCCGGAGAAGAAAATAGTAAGGTGATACTTAAAGACAGTCTTGTATTTATGGATAAATTAAAATTAATGTACTCCAGGATAAGAAGTAATGATATAGATGTAAAATATGTAGAAGTTTTGATCTTGATAAGTGATTTTGTAAAAAGTTCTATAGTTTCTATAAGGATGGAAAATTCACAAGAAATATTAAAATACAAGGATAAAATTGAAAATTTACTCGAAAGTCCTATAGATGATACAATGATAATAGAAATTTTAGAATTGATGAAACATTATATGGAAAATTTTGACAACAGAAATTATTTTTGGAAAAATCAGGGGAGGTAACTCTTCTTTTTTTTATTAAAATTTTGTTTAAGAAGTATATAGAATATTAAATCAAAGAAGCAGAAAGAATATAGAGGAAAAAAACAAAAAGGATTTATAGGTAAAAAAAGGTATAGTTATATTAACAGCAGAGTACGTCATCAAATAATAGTGAGGTGATTGTAATGAGATATACAGAAAACTTTTTTGAAGAAGGGATAGTGGTAGATAAAAATGAAGATTTTTACTTAGTAGTAGATGATACCAGTGACTTCCATGTAATAAAATCTTTGGAAAAAATACAATTACAATCGTATATTTATTGGAATAAAAATGAGCAGATATATGGAAGGTTTCCAGCAAGAATAATTCCTGCAATGTTTTATTCTAGAAATGAACCGGTAGAAAACTGGTTTGAACCAATGCCTATTAGTAGTTAAGTTATAAATTTAATATGAGGAATAAAAATATTTGAAAGAGTCAGTTTAATAAAGTGGCTCTTTTTTATATATAATATTTTTTGGGGAAAGATTGAATTATTAATTGGATCTATAGTATCATTTAATTACTAAGATAATGTTTATTCAAAAGACAGAGGAGGAGATGAAAATAAAATACAGTATAGGAGAGGTCAGTAAACTTTTTAATATACCTATAACCACATTGAGGCACTACCATAATAAAGGGATATTTAAAGCTGGATATATAGATAAAGATACAGGATATCGATATTATTTTTCAGATCAATTTGAACTGTTAAATAATATTTTAAATTTAAGATACAGCAAGATTCCCCTGGATAGAATAAGGGAATATACAGAAAATGGAGAGATTTCCCTCCTAAAAACAATTTTTTTAGAACAGAAAGAAGAGTTAGAAAGGACAATAAAGGAGCTAGAGTGTGCTAAAAAAAGTGTGGAGGAGAGACTCTGTTATATAGAAGAGGTAAAAAATATTCCTGACTTTGAAAAGGTATTGGTTCAACATATGGAGCCGGAGAAAATATTTACCATAGATAAAGAGTTCTACAAAGAATGTGATTTGGAGCTTTTAGTGAGGGCGTTAGGGGAAAAAACAGATTTTTCCCATTCATTGACCTTGGGAAATGTAGGTCTTTTGATGGAAGAGTATTCTGATTATAATAAATATACAGGTGTTTATTTAATCAATAAAGATTTTAAAAACCTTTCAAATGTTTCTATAAAGCCGGAAGGGGAATATTTGACCATATATTTTAAAGGGAAAAGAGATGATTCTCCTAAATATTATAAAATTTTAGAAAGATATATAAAAGATAATAACCTAGAAACAGAGGGGTTATTCTATGAGATAGCTCTGGTAAGTACTTCTATATCTCCTGCTGAAAAGGAATATATCAGGAGGATAGAGATAAAGAAAAAATAATTTAGCATTGACTCTCTACCAGGTGGAGACTGTATACTTCAAATTATATAAAGTATCTAAATGGGAGGAAGAAAAATGCTGGGAACAATAGTAAATACGGCTACTATAGTAGCAGGAGCAACAATAGGAAGTTTCCTTAATAAGGGAATTGAAGAACGATACAAAGAGAGAACCATACAGGGAATGGGTTTTGTCGCAATGGCCATAGGGATATCTAATATTTCAAAGGGAATGACCCTTATAGACAATCCATTGGTATTCATACTCAGTATAGGAATAGGAGCTGTATTGGGAGAATGGATCAATTTGGATAAAAAAATAGATCTTATAAGTAAAAAATATGAAGGGACTCAGAACCCGGTACAGGGGATAGTTATCGGAGTTATATTGTTTTGTGTCGGAGCATTGTCTATAGTAGGGCCTATAGAGAGTGCCATAAGAGGAGATAATACCATGCTTTATGCCAATGCTGTGCTGGATGGAATAACTTCTATAATTCTTTCAATAAATTATGGAATATCCATAGCCCTGGTAGGGATTATACTTTTTCTCTGGCAGGGAAGTATATATCTTGGAGCTAGTGCAATGCAGGATATAGTAACTCCAGAGCTCTTAAATCAGCTGACTATATTGGGAGGGATCTTTATTTTAGGAACGGGAATAAATATTCTGGGGATGGCTAAAATAAAAATTTTAAACTTTCTTCCTGCTCTTTTAATTCCATTTATAGCAAAAGTTTTTGGAATTATTTAGATAAAAAAATGCTGCTTTTACTTCCATTAGGGAGCAAGCAGCATTTTTTAGTTAATTTATTACAGCGAGTTGCATATTATTTTCGATTTTTCTAAAAGATTTCATCATCATAAAGGTGCTTATAATCAGGCAGGTAATTTCTGCCATAGGAATAGCCATCCATATCCCCTTGGCTCCAAATATAGAGGGAAGGGTAAAAAGGAATATTCCAACAAAAATAAGGGATCTGAGACATGCTATACTTGCAGATTCCAACGGTTTTTCTATAGCTGTATGAAATGAACTGGATATTATATTTATAAAAGAAAATATATAAGCAAAAACAAAGTAAGCAATAGCTTCGTTTGTTAAAGTAGTCAATGAAGCATTTCCATCAGTAAACATATTTACTAGGGGAGCACTATAAAACTTCATTAGAACAAAGAATGTGACCCCTATAGATCCACCAGTTATGAGGGAAACTTTTAATACATCATATATCTTCTGTATTCTTTTTGCTCCTAAATTATATGAAATTATAGGTTGTAATGCCTGAGCCAGGCCATAGAGGGAGATGTTAACAATGGTATTTACATAAAATACTATTGTAAGGGCTGAAATCCCTATTTCTCCTATTTCCTTCATAATTATTCTATTAAATAAAAAAGCTGCTATTGATGTAGAAACCACTGTCAACATCTCAGAACTTCCGTTATAGAGTATATTTTTTAATAATTTAAAGTCTTGCTTAACCTTATAAAATTGTATTTGTGATCTTCCGTTGAAAAAATAACCAAATAGTGTTAATCCACCTAAGAGGTTTGCTATTGCTGTGGCATAAGCTGCTCCAGATATTCCCCAACCAAATTTTACAATAAACAGGTAATCCATGATTATATTACTCAGACAGCATACAAAACCACTTAAAAAAACAGAGTTTGGTTTTTCTCCAACTCTAGCAAATGTTTCTGTATAGATAGGAAGATTCAAAGCTATACACAATAATAATAAGGGCTTCATATAAGCTTTTACTAGGGGTAATAACCCTGCGTCTGCTCCTAAAAATAATATTATTTTATCTAAAAAAAGCAGACTTCCTATGGAGATTACACCGACTATTATTAAATATGATACCAGAGTAAAGGTAGCAATCTCTCCCGCTCTTTGTTTTTGATTTTTCCCTAAAGAGATAGAAGCTAATACTGCCCCACCAGCTGAGATCATCATGACGATACTCATAATTGTGTTCATATAGGGCATAGCTAAATTAACCGCTGCAAGACCTCTGGGTCCGACGATATTTCCTATAAACATTCCATCTATCATTATCTGTATAGATACAATCAATAACCCTGCTATACTAGGGATTGCGAACTTAAAAAATACTTTTTTTACACACCCGTTTTCCAGGCTTAAATTTTTCATAACTAACCTCCTTGTTTCTCTATACATTATAAACTATATATTATACTATATAGTCAAGAGTATTTAGGAGGTTTTATGAAAAAAAAATATAAGATAAATGATATAGCCAGTTTTTTTAAGATTTCTCGTCAGACCCTTATCTATTATGATAATATAGGGCTATTTAAACCTAGATTTGTAGACAGTGAAACCTCTTATAGGTACTATGGAGAGGAACAATTTTCTAATTTGAGGTTTATACTTACACTGAAGGAGGCTGGATTTTCACTAAAGGAGATAGGAGAATATACTAAAAGTCGCTCTCCTGAGGAAAGTCTGGACTATTTAGAGGAGAAGAAAAGGCTGGTGGATCTAAAAATAAAAAGAATGATTGAATCTAAGGTCAAAATAGATAGAAAAATATCTGAAATAAAAAATATGATGAAAAAGGATGATATCGAACCCCAGATGATATACTTTGAATCGATGGAAGCCATTGCTATCCAAATAGAAAAACCTTGTGATTATTTAAAATATGATAAAACATTTTCCGATTTAATGGATATAAGGGAGGAGCTGAATATAGAAGGAGATGATTATTTTGTGAGAATATCAAAGGAGGAAATTGTTTTAGGAAATACAATGGAAGTAAAAACTATTGGTTTTTTTACTCCCACTTTCTGTAATCACAAAAATAGCCTAAAAATAGAGGGAGGCTGGTTTGCTTCTATAATGCATAAAGATACATGGGACACCATAGAGATAAGTTATGAAAAACTACTCAAATATGTAGAAGAAAATGGGTATGAGGTTGTTGGAGACTCTATAGAGATTTTCAATGAAGTTATAGTTCATTTAGGGAAGGGAGAGGGTTCGATCACTCAGATAACTTTTCCTGTTAAATACCGTAAGAAATAGAACAAAAAGAGATCCCGGATAAAATAGGGATTTTTTTTTTGTTCTCCTTTTAGGGAGAAAACAGAGATAACTCTTATTAGTTTTTTTGAAAAAAGAAGAAGATGAGGTATACTTAAAAGATATATTCAAATAATAAATTTTTATAGGCATAACAAATAAACTTATTAAAATTTATAAGGGGGAGAAAGGATGAAAATAATAGATTTAACACATATTATAGATGAAAAAATGCCTGTTTTTCCAGGGACAGAACCACCTAAAATTATTCAAAAAAATACAATAAAAAAAGATGGATTTGCCGAGAAATTATTGACTATGTATTCTCATACTGGAACTCATATAGATGCTCCTGTCCATATGATAGAGGATGGAAATTCATTGAGTGATTTTTCTGTTGAAAAATTTATAGGAAGGGGAATTGTAATTCCTTTGGAGTCAGATGATTTAATAGATTTAAATTATCTAAAGAAATTTGAAACTCAAATAAAAGAAGCTTCTTTTGTGTTATTTTATTCTGGTTGGGATGAATTTTGGGGGAGGAAAGAATATTTTAATGGATTTCCATCTCTTACTATAGAAGCAGCTAAATATATTGTGGGGTTTGATTTAAAAGGTATAGGCATAGATGCCGTATCTATAGATGCGATGGAAAGTAAAACTTTTGATATCCATCATATCCTGTTAAAAAAGGATTTGATAATTATAGAAAATCTAAAAAATTTAAAATATCTCATCAATAAAAATTTTGAGTTATATATTACTCCTCTAAAAATAAAAGGTTTAGATGGGTCTCCAGTAAGAGCATTTGTAAGGATAATCTAAATTAGAGATCATAAAATATTAACTGTAATACAAAAATGAAAAAAAATTAATTTGACTTTTTTTAGTAATTTGTATATTATATTCTAAATCCACAAGGGGTGGACACAAGATTAAAAAAATGTACAACAGAGGAGAAAAACTATGTTTATTAAAAATATGATAACAACCATAATAACCCTGACCTAAGTTTGCTTTCGAAAAACAGAAGCAAACCTCTTTTAGTTATTCCAACAAGAGATGCTTCTAATATAGGGTTTTTATAAGTCTATTTAGAATTTTTGTCTAAATAGACTTTTTTATTTATCTAGAAATCATGAAATTAATCAATGGATTTAAATTTATAAAAATTTTGACTATGATTAATTGGGTGCAACGTTATGTTGCTTTTTGTTAAAATTTGGAGGAGTGACCATGAAAAAATATAATATCGCAATTGCAGGAGCTACTGGATTGGTGGGGCAGACATTTTTACAGGTATTGAAGGAGAGAAAGTTTCCCATTAAAAATTTATACTTAATGGCATCATCTAGAAGTGCAGGAAAAATAATAAAATATAGAGGGAAAGATATAGTTGTTGAGGAATTGAATGAAAATTCTTTCGATAAGGATATTGATGTTGCACTTTTTTCAGCAGGAGGGAAGATCTCAAAAAAGTTTTCACCAATAGCAGCCTCAAAAGGTGTAGTAGTGATAGATAACAGTAGTGCTTTTAGGATGGTAGACGGGGTTCCGCTGATTGTTCCTGAAGTTAATCCAGAGGAGGTATGGAATCATAGTGGAATTATAGCAAATCCTAACTGTTCAACTATACAGTCAGTAGTACCTTTAAAAGTTTTAGAGGAAAAATATAAGATTAAAAGAATTGTATATTCCACCTATCAGGCAGTATCCGGTTCTGGATTTGCAGGGATTAAAGATTTAGAAGATGGATTAAAGGGAAAGGCTCCTGACAATTATCCCTATCCAATAGCCGGCAACTGTCTGCCTCATATAGATGTATTTTTAGAAAACGGCAATACAAAAGAGGAACAAAAAATGATAGATGAAACCAAAAAAATACTGACTAAAGATGTCAGGGTGACGGCTACTTGTGTCAGAGTACCTGTGCTGCATTCCCACAGTGTATCTATGAATATTGAATTTGAAAAAGAATTTAACATAAAACAAATAAAGAGAGATCTGGCTGGTGTAAAAGGATTAATTTTAGAAGATGATATAGAGAAAAATATCTACCCTATGGCAATCAATGCAAAGGGAAAAGATGAGGTTTTTGTAGGAAGGGTTCGGAGAGATGAGAGTGTTGAAAATGGTATAAACTTATGGGTAGTAGCCGACAATATAAGGAAGGGAGCGGCGACCAATACAGTTCAAATTGCGGAATTATTAATTGCTGAAAATAAGGGGAGAAATTTATGAAAATAGGAGTTATTGGTCTTGGGACAGTTGGAATGAATGTTGTAAAGATATTATCAGAGGAAAAAAACAGGAGAAATAAAGAGATTGGGGATATAGAGATCCTAAAAGTTTGTGATATTCAAATCAGTAATCTTATGGGATATGATTTTACAGATGATTATAAAGAAATTCTCAATGATTCTAGAATAGACACAGTGGTAGAATTAATCGGAGGAGTAGGAGCAGCATATGAAATTTCTAAAAGCACTCTGAATTCAAAAAAAAATTTGGTTACTGCAAATAAACATCTTCTGGCTCTCCATGGAAAGGAATTATTTTCACTGGCTGAAAAAAATCAGGTGAAACTCCAATATGAAGCTTCTGTAGGAGGAGGAATACCGGTTATTTCACCGATAAAAGAAAATCTGTTTGTAAATAATTTTAAAAATATTCGTGGGATTCTAAATGGTACATGTAACTATATTTTGACAAAGATGGAAGAGGGTTTGTCTTATTCAAAAGCTTTAGAAGATGCCCAGCTCAAAGGATATGCTGAGGCTGATCCGACATTTGATGTAAAAGGAATTGATACAGCCCACAAGATCAGTATCTTAGCTCATCTGGCCTGGGGAGAGTTAAAAGAATTTTCTAAAATTTCTATTGTTGGAATAGATGAACTGACTAAAGATGATATTGAAGTAGCTAAATCCCAGGGATTAAGGTATAAATTACTAGGAGAAGCCAATTTTGACGGGAAAGAATTAAATATAAATGTGGCTCCTGTAGCTATAAAAAAAGATGAACTGTTATATAGTGTAAATGGAGTTTATAATGCTGTGGAATTAGATGGGAATTATACTGGGAAAACGATCTTTTATGGTGAAGGTGCCGGTGGAGATGCCACAGCTGCAGCAGTAATTTCAGATATCTATAAGATCAAATTGGGAGGATAGATATGATAGTCGTTCAGAAATTTGGTGGAACAAGCCTGAAGGGCAGTGAGAGACTGCGTGAGGTAGCCAAATGGATAATAAAAAATAAACATGAAGGGAATAAGATGGTAATTATTGTATCAGCCCCTGGTGGGATGACCGATTCCCTTATAAATGAAGCTAAGGAGATGAACACTAATCCAAGGGGAAGGGAGCTGGATATGTTACTTTCGGTGGGAGAACAAATTTCAGCCGCATTACTTGCCATGGGAATAGAGGAATTAGGAGAGAAAGCTGTTTCATTTAACGCCTCACAGTTACAGTTAAAAACAAACGGCGAACACAATAATGCCAAGATTTTAGACATTTCTTCTGAAAAGATTCTAGAAAATTTAAACGATGATTATGTTGTGATTGTGACTGGGTTCCAAGGGGTAGATGATGAAGGAAATATAACTACTCTGGGAAGGGGAGGAAGCGACACTAGTGCTGTAGCCATTGGAGCAGCTATTAATGCTCATAAGGTTGAGATCTACACAGATGTAGATGGTGTATATACCTCAGATCCCAGAATTATAAAGGATGCTAAAAAAATTAAAAATATTTCTTTTGATGAAATGATTGAAATGGCGGATAAGGGATCTAAAGTTTTACATTGCAGGAGTGTGGAATTGGCTTCTAAATATGAGATCCCTATCCATCTGCGTTCAGCCTTTACATGGGAAGAAGGAACTTGGATTAAAAAGGAGAAAACTATGGAAAATTCAGTTGTGAGAGGAATCTCAAATATAAATAATTTGGCAAATCTAAAAATAAATTTAAAAAATATGGATGAACTTGTAGATCGTTTGGAAGAAAATAATATCAATGTAAAATTATTTCAGCAGTTGAGCAATTCTAAATTTTCAATTTTAACTGAAAAAGAAGATGCTCTGAGATTTTACAAGGTCTTAAAAAAAGGTGGCTATTCTCTGGAACTAAATGATGATCTAGGTATGATCTCTGTAATTGGATTGGGGATTGCATCTAATAATATCCCTAGAAAATTAGCTAAGATCTTAAATTTAAACGAGATAAATATCGATTCAATAACTTCTAATCAAACGAGTGTATCCTATGTGATATCTCAAAATAAATTAAATAATGCTAATGCTATTTTTCATCGTGAATTATTTGAATAGGAGACCTTATGGCTGTATATACTAACTTAACCAATGAACATAAAAAAGATATAAGAGCTCTTTACAACTTGGGAGAAAATGCTGATTTTATCGAAATTTCAGAAGGGATATTAAATACAAATTACTTGATTAAAGACAGGGATAAAAAATATGTATTCAGACTCTTAGAGGGAAAGCGAAATATAGGAGAGGAGTTAAAAGAATTGGATTTTTTAAACTTCTTAAATGAAAATGACGTTTCATGTCCCCAGGTATTTGTAAATAATTCAGGGGAAAATCATATGTTTATCCAGGAAAAAATGGGGTGTCTATTTGATTTTATCCACGGCAATAAAGTAAAAGAGGTCGATGAAGATGTTTTAGAAAAAATTGGATCTACCCTTGGAAAACTGCATAATCTGTCTAAGGGCAGATCTATTGAAAGAAAAAGAAAAATAGATTTAGATTTTTTTTATGAGAAGATCTCAAAGATAGATCTAAAATTTGTTTTAAAAGGTGACTATGATTTGATCATGGGAAGGTATAAAGAGGTAAAAGAAGTTGATTTTTCAAGACTTCCAAAGGGAATAGTTCACAATGATATATTCCCGGATAATGTATTCATGGGAGAAAAACTTTCATTGATTGATTTCAATGACTGTATGAATGCTCCGCTTATTATAGATTTAGCTATTGTGATAAATTTTTGGATTAAAATTAAAGAATTTCCTAAAGATAAAGAAAAGAACCTTATAAAAATATTTTTATATTCATATGAATGTGAGCGAAAACTATTACCTGAAGAGAAAAAAATACTAAGAAAAATGGTCTTAAAGATGGCTCTTACCTTTATTTTTTTAAGGATAAATAAATCGTATGTAGAGGATAACAGAGGGAAAAATATGGAAGTAAAGACTTATAAAGAACTTTTAATCTTACTTGAGGAGGAAATGGATGAAATATATTAGTACTCGGGGGAATGCTGAAGAATTTACAGCTTCCCAGGCCATTGAAAAAGGGATCTGTAGTGATCGTGGTCTATTTGTTCCTAAAGAATTTCCAAAGGTTTCTTTGGAAGAGATCGAAAAAATGAAGGGGAGCGACTATAAGGAGATAGCTTTAAGTATACTTAAAAGATATCTTATGGACTACAGTGAGGAAGAGCTGAAGGAGTGTATAGGAGTCTATGATGAAACGTTTTCCCATCCGGAAAAAACTCCAGTAGTAAAACTAAAAGATGGAGTCTATGTATTGGAACTTTGGTATGGGCCGACTCTGGCATTTAAAGATATGGCTCTTCAAATTATGCCTCGTCTTTTTACCTATGCAAGAAAGAAAAATAATGCCGAAAAAGACAGCCTTATCTTAGTCGCTACATCTGGAGACACAGGAAAAGCTGCACTAGAAGGCTTTAAAGATTTAGATGGTATAAAAGTAGTTGTATTTTATCCAGTTGATGGTGTCAGTGATGTACAGAGACTTCAGATGCAGACATCTGCAGGTAAAAATGTAGAGGTAGTTGGGGTTAATGGGAATTTTGATGACTGTCAGACTGCTGTTAAAAATATTTTTTTAGATGATGAGTTAAATAGATCTCTAGCTAAATTTAAACTTTCTTCAGCTAACTCAATTAATTTAGGCAGACTCCTCCCACAGATAATATATTATTTTAAGGCCTACCTTCAATTACTCAGAGATGATGAGATTACTCTGGGAGAAACGATAGATTTTTCCGTTCCTACTGGGAATTTTGGGGATATATTGGCCGGATATTATGCCAAACAAATGGGACTTCCTGTGGGGAAATTGATCTGTGCCTCCAATAAAAATAATGTATTATACGATTTTTTAAAAACTGGAATTTATAATAAGGAGAGGGAGTTTTTTAAAACTATGAGTCCCTCCATGGACATTTTAGTCTCTTCAAATTTAGAAAGACTTCTATATCATACTTTAGAAGACGGTAAGGTTTTAAATGAAATATATAATAAATTTGAAGAAAATGGAGTATTAGAGTTAGATGCAGTATCTCTAAAAAAGATCCAGGAGACCATAGTTCCTGACTATAGCAGCGAAGAGGAATGTTTAGAAACTATCTATAATACATTTGATAAGAATAATTATATGATTGATCCCCATACTTCAGTTGCCATGAATGGAGCCTTAAAAAATAAATTACGTAAAACAGTTGTTCTTTCCACTGCCAATATTTATAAATTTTCTTCTAGTATTTTAAAAGCATTTGATCTAGAAAAAAATAATGAATTTGAAAATATTGAGGCATTGGAAAAATTATCTAAAGAAGGTGTTCCATTGAAGATAAAAAAATTGAAATCACTCAAAATATTGCATACTAAAGTAGTTGATAAAGACAAACTCAAGGATATTTTGAAAAAGTTATAAACATATATTTGTCAAACTGAAAAAGGGACACTCAGTGTCCCTTTTTTGGTTTGAAATTAACGCTTATCTTTTAATACCATTTTTTTTCTGTAAATATAACTTCACTCCTAACTGTATCTATCTTCCCAAGATTTTTCTGAACCTTAGTTCTGATTGCATCCATCTCTGCTGCTGTAACAGCTTCCAAAGGTTTTAACAGTGTAAGAGCATGGTAATGTCGTCCTACTTTTAAGATTTTGAGATCGATAAAATGATATTTTTCAAAATTAACAGCTAATTTTAAAAGAATCATGATCTCTTTTTCTAATTTTTTCCCCAATGATTTACCTAAAAGTTCCTGGAGACTTCTTTTGAAAAGTCCCAAAGGCTCCTTTATCATCCAGGTAACCAAAACTAAAACAACTATGGAATCAGCAATGGGAACTAAAAAATCTAAGGCAGTTCCCTTTAAAAAAGCCAATGCCATAAGAGCTCCACCGGCTCCTAAACTTATCATACCATCAACCACTGCTGCAGATTGTTCCGCTTTTAATATCTCACTTTTATTTCCGGTTTTACTGTAATTTCTCTTATGAATTCCTGCCAGAGTGAAACAGAGAATTACATTTATCACGGTGTAGATCAGGATAAATCCAGGCTTTATCTCTGCTATAGGGCCCCCTGTTATATAGGTGATTATCTTAGATACTGCACCTAAAAATGAAAATAACATGATACCCAAAAGTACGAGAGCTCTAAAAGTTATATAGAGGGCTTCATAAAAGTCATATCCAAAGGGCATCTCCTCATCGGCATCCATGGCAACTTTTGCTGAAACACCTGCAGCTATCATAGAGGAAACAAAATTCACCATAGAATATAAGCCGTCTACCATAAGGGCACTTGATTGAGACAGGATAGCAAAGGTAACACCCATTATACCCATAACAACATTTAATCTTCTTCCCTGTTTGAGGGATATTTTTTCTATTTCTAAAACGTTCATAATTATCACTCCTTCAGTATAGAGTAAACCATATAGTTATTACGGTGTCAATATAGTGGTTATAATTTTGTATCTAAATTTAAATTTGTAAGGGAATTGACATAATTAAAAAAAATTGTTATAATCCTAACTAAAAATAAAATCGGACGAAGGTATGGGGAGAGAGCTTATAATATAAGCCACCGAAGAAGTAAAACTTTCAGGTTTCTGCAAAGGCAGATATGGACCCTTACTGGACGAGCCTCTGGAGAGACCCAAAATGGGCACCGAAGGAGCAAAACTGGTCTATAGACTGGACAAAACTCTCAGGTAAAAAGGACAGAGGAAGGAAAACATATGCATGCATATGTTTTATTTGCCTTCTAAAAAATTCTTATGGATTATTTCCACTTCAGAGGTTATGCTGCAGACTGCAGTCATAACCTCTTTTATTTTTGCTTAAAAATTTATTATGAATCACAGGAGGAAAGTAATGGAGAAAAAAAGTTTTGCAAGTGACAATTACAGCGGAGTACATCCGAAAATAATGGAGGCTCTTATGGAATGTAACCTAGGTCACGCAAAAGCATATGGGGAAGACAAGCACACTAAAAAAGCCATAGATAAATTTGAACAGATATTTGGTCAGGAGATCTATGTTGATTTTTTATATAATGGTACCGGAGCCAACACGGTGGCTTTAGATGCTATGACCGAATCATTTCAGTCTGTAATATGTCCGGAGCAGGCACACATAAATACATATGAAGTAGGAGCTCCTACAAAATTTACAGGATGTCCAATGATAGGGATAAAAGCTTCCGATGTAGGAGGTAAATTGAAAGTAGAAAGAGTAAGGGACTACCTGGAAATTTCCAAAGGGAGTATCCATCATTCCCAGCCGAGGGTTATCTCTATAACCCAGCCTACAGAGGTAGGGAGTGTCTATACCCTAAAAGAGATAGAAAAAATAGCAGATTTTGCCCATGAAAATGGAATGCTTCTTCACATAGACGGAGCAAGGATATTTAATGCAGCTGAGAGTCTGGGGATTGGATTTAAGGAGATGACAAAGGATCTTGGAGTGGATGTATTGTCATTTGGGGGTACAAAAAATGGGATGATGTTTGGAGAAGCTGTGGTATTTTTTAATACAGAGCTGGCTGAAAACTTTACTTATCGAAAAAAACAATGTACACAGTTGAATTCTAAGATGCGTTATATAAGTGCACAGTTTACAGCACTTTTAGAAGATGGACTGGGATTAAAAAATGCAAGACAGTCCAATAGTATGGCAAAACTCTTGGCTGAGAGTGTATCGGATATCCCTGGAGTTGAGCTGACAAATAAAGTTGAAGCCAATACTGTATATGCTATCCTTCCAGAAGAAATAATCACGGTTCTGCAGGAAAAATATTTTTTTTATGTCTGGGATTCAGTACGCTCAGAGGTAAGATGGGTAACATCTTTTGATATAACCGAGGAAGATGTAATGGATTTTGCAGAACAGATAAGGTGTGTTCTGGGAAAAATAAAAAAAGCCGCTTAACAACTTTGGAAAGAGTTTTAGAAGTTTATCTATTATATTTTCAAAAAAAGGATTTTGCAGGAATTTTAGTATATATATAATAAGATATAAAGAGATATGCAATAAGAGACAGGGAGAGTACAGAAAGAATAAAAAAATCAGATGAGAGGAGATAAATACCATGAAAAAAAATGAATTAGAGAAAGAAATTTTTAAGATTGTTCCTCAACTTTCATTTTTTGGAGGAACGTCACATGAAGAGATACATAATATAATGGAGTATATCCATGAGGAAAAAGTCGAGGCCGGGAACTATGTATACAGAGAGGGAGATTCTCCAGAAAATATTTATATTCTTTTAGAGGGAGAGATGGATTTTTTTATCTTAGAAGAAAAAATAGCCCATGGAGAGGTAGGACTTTTATTTGGGACCTCAGCTACCATAGGTATCCAAAAACAACTGGTATCTGCAATGGCCAAAACAGATATTAAACTGGGTGTAATTGCTAAAAGTTTTTTTATAGAGATGAGCGAAAAAGATCCTAAACTTTTTGTAAAGATAATATTAAATGTAGCCAGGGATCTGGCCAGAGATTTAAAATTTTTAAAAGATTATGTAAAAAAACAAAAATCTAAAGAGGTCATATAAGGTTTTAGTTGTTTTGCAAGGATAAAAACCAAATAAGGATGGTTTTGATATGAAAATAAAAATAATTACTGCATTGACTTTAATAATTTTATTATCTGCCTGTGGAGGCCGCGAGAAGGCTAGAGAAACTCATACTAAATTTTTAGATCTAAAGGGGAAGGTTAAATCAGTTAAATACTCCACATATGATGCAGAGTTAAAATTTGGAGAGATAAAAAAGGGTGCCCGGAGTAGTTCCGGTCAGGATAATAGGTACTTCTATTTTAATGAGGAAGGAGTTAAAATAGAAGAAGGAGAATACGACTCCTACGATCAGATTCAGATGAAAAGGTTATATAGATATAACGATAGTGGAAGGTTAATGGAAGTAAGGGACTTTAATTCTAAGGATAAATTTACAGGTAAAACAATATACAGGATAGATGATAAAGGGAATCTGATTGAAACCAGTGACTTTGATTCTAAAGGTAGGTTCATGGGTAAAATAATATATATAAGGAATGATAAAGGATATGCCGTTGAAAAAAATAGTTATGATTTAATGGGCAGCCTGAACTCTAAATTCAAATTTGAATATGACAGAAAGGGAAGGGTACTTGAATCTATATATTATGGGTCTGGTGATGAAGTGGAGGAAGAAACATATATTAAATATGACGGTAAAGGAAGAAAACTGGAAGTAAAGGTAATAACAGAAGGGAATGTTGTTATTAAAAATTTTAAATATGAGAATAAAGAAAAAGACGATCTGACTACAATGATTAAATTTGAGAATTATTTAATCATGTCTAAAACAATATACAGATATAAGTATGATGAAAATGATAACTGGATTAAAAAAATCAGTATCGAGGATGAAAAACCAAAAGTAATCGAGGAAAGAAAGATTGAATATCATATGTAGGGATAAAGTTAAAAGGGAGACGGATTAAATCGATCTCCCTTTTGTATGTAACTAAGATAATCTACTCTAAGTTGATTAAAAAATGGTTCTATTACTTATTTTTGGGGATTAAAAATTAATATATTATTCTTAGTACAAGGTATGGTACGATATTAAACATTATTGTGGCAATTTTGTAATGACCCAAAAATTGAAAATATCCACGGGATAAATCTTCTTCACTTATGTTAAATATTTTAGAATGAATGCGTAAAATCGGGCCTCGGAGGGAGGTTATAAAGATTAGTGAAAATAGACCTAATCCAATATTGATTATAGAGCACCAGCCAAGAAATCTTCTTATTACTTCCATATTATTCATATTTAGCCTCCTCTATTATTTTCATTTTGAAATATGTTTATAATATATATTTCACTATAAATTTAACGTTGTCAAATAAAACGATAACTTTTTAACACTATTGATAGATAATTTTGCATATTGACTATAATCTATTATTGAAAATTTAAATTTTATATAATTTTTCAATAAAAAAACTGTCCAAAATTATATGTCTTTAATAAACCTGGATTTTATCTCAAAAATAAAGGAATAGTATGATATCCCTCCAGCAAACTAAAATATTTGACAATTCATTCGGAATCGTATACGATGTTATAAATAGATAATAATGGAGGTAATAATATGGTTTTAGCAAGTTCTATAATAGGAATGATATATCATATCAGCAACAGCTATGCTGACTATCTTAAAGTTGAATTAAAAAAAAGAGAGATACCAATCGAAGGGAAGCATGTGGGTTTATTTATGGTACTTTTCACTAATAATAGTCTAGAGTTTAAGGAGATAGCACATAGATGGAGAAAATCTAAATCAACACTCTGTGATATTTTACGTAAATATTCTGAACAGGGACTTGTCGAAAAAGTAAGCTGCACTCTAGACAAGAGGCACCTGTACGTAAAACTTACTGAAGAAGGATTAAAATATGCAAGGGACTTTGATGAAATAGCATCTGAATTTTTAGAAAAAATTACATCTGGACTGTCTGAAACTCAGAAGAAGGACTTAAAAATAATACTTATGGATATGAAAGATAATATTAAAAAACCAGTTAAATAGAGTCGAAAAAAATATTATAAAATAGAATTGACAAAACATCCGAAATCGGATAAACTTTATTTATTCAATAATAATAAAATTTTAGGGGAATTTTCCCCATTTAATTTGTTAATAACGTTGGAAACCGTATTTTTTTAAATCAATCATCCGAAAATGAATAATTAATATTGAGGAATTAAAAAATAAACTATATAGTTATAGGAGAAGTAAATATGAAAAAATTAATATTGAGTACGATGTTGGTAATGGTTTTTTTAACTTTTTCTAACGATAGGGGTATAGATAGAGACGATTTTAATGATCTGAAATTAAGGGTTGAGGCTACTCACGTCAAAAAAGAATTAAAGCAAAACAGAAAAGTAATATTGAGCAATGTTTTTAGGGATGAGAGATTACTTTTTAATGATAAAGATATAGATAGAAATGATTTTGAGGATTTAAAATTAAGGGCTAAAGCTAGCTGTCCTAGGGAAGAGTTAAAAAGAAAAATGATGTTAAATCATCTTTTTTGGTGATTAAAGTCATTAGATATAATTAATAGTGTAAAATTTTTTTAAATGTATTGTCCGGAAATGAATGAATTTGTTTTAAGAATATAAATTAAACTGTAAAGCTGTAGGAGGCGTAGATATGAAGAAAATAATATTAGGTATGATGTTGGTAATGGGATCTCTATCTTTTTCAAGTGAGGAAGGGTCAACGGTAAAAATAAGTAATATATTTGATAACTATAAAAAGGAGAAATCTCAAGAACAAGAAACTTCTCAGGATAAATTGAATACAGGGGATTCAATAAAGATAAGCAATATTTTTGGTAGTTAAATCGTTTAGATGTAAATAATAAATAACGTGGTAAAATTTTTTTAAAACAATTATCCGAAAGTGAATAATTTTTAGAGGGTAAGTAAATAGCTGTAGGAGGCGTAGATATGAAGAAAATAATATTAGGTATGATGTTGGTAATGGGTTCGTTATCTTTTTCAAGTGAGGAAGGGTCAACGGTAAAAATAAGTAATATATTTGATAACTATAAAAAGGAGAAATCTCAAGAACAAGAAACTTCTCAGGATAAATTGAATACAGAGGATTCAGTAAAGATAAGCAATATTTTTGATAATTATAAGCCATTAGATAAAAATAGTTAAGAATATTTTACCCGATTGATAAAATATTTTTATCATAATTTAGATTGTATAGCCGCTAAATATATTTTTAGTATATTTGAATGAAGAGGATAAAGAAAAAAACCAGAAAATAATCTGGTTTTTTTATTTTTGTTTTAATTAATCTTTTTAACCATTAACACTTATATCTATAAATTTAAAATTAACAACATCAAATAAACCTTTATCTGTAACTTTTATTTCTGGAATGACAGGCAAGGCTAAAAATGCCAAAGTCATAAATGGGTCTAAATCTCTATTTACGCCCAATTTATCATAAGCTATCTGGAGCATCTCTTCGAGAATTTCTTTTACTATCTCAATAGGTTTATCAGACATCAATCCCGCGATTGGCAACTCTAGTTTCTTCAATACCTTACCATTAGAGACTATAACCACTCCTCCCTGTATTTTTTCAATCTCTTCTACTGCAAGATGCATATCGTGATCATTATCTCCTATGACTAAGATATTGTGGGAATCATTTGAAACAGTAGAAGCTATGGCCCCACCCTTAAGATTAAAGTTTTCTACCAGACTAAACCCTATATTTCCAGTGGCGTTATGTCTTTCAATTACTGCTAATTTTAGAATGTCTTTACCTTTGTTAAATATAAAGCAGCCTTTATTATCTGTTTCTACTTCACGGATTACTTTTTCAGTTAAAAGACTATGAGGCAATAATTTCATGACATTGACACGATTACTTGTCAGCTTGATCTTTAGATCTTTTTCATGAATTTTTTTGAAATTTACAGTACCACTAACCTTTGTAATTTCTTCCTTTTTTACCTGGAAGAGGGCTTTACCATTTTTTGCGACAAACTTTCCATTTTTTATAACTTCTAATACATTAAAATTTTCTAAAGAATCTACAATTATTAAGTCTGCGTCATATCCGGGAGCAATTGCTCCTAAATTTTTTATACCATAACATTCGCATACATTGATAGTTGCCATTTTAATTGCTGTTATTGGGTCTATCCCATTTTTTATAGCAGTTCTCACATTGTTGTCAATATGCCCGGTTTCTATTATATCCTCTGGATGTCTGTCATCTGTACAAAACAGACATCTGCTTTCATTTTCTGGGGTGATTCCCTCTATTAAGGCTTCTAGATTCTTGGCGGCACTTCCCTCCCTTATGGAAATATACATCCCCTTTCTCAATCTATCCTGCATCTCATCTACAGTGGAGCATTCATGATCCGTTTTTATTCCGCCTATTATATATGCATTTAGCTCTTCACCGCTGATCTCAGGGGAATGACCATCTATTATTTTATTATGATCTTGAGCTAATTTTAATTTGTCTATGATCTTACTGTCACCCTGTATTACCCCTGGATAGTTCATCATCTCTCCTAGACCCAGTACCATAGGATTATCAATTAACTCCTTTAATTCTTGGGCTTCTAGTATTGCTCCCGAGTTTTCAAATGGTGTTGCCGGTACACATGAAGGGAGCATAGAATAGACGTTAAGGGGAAGATCTTCACTGGAGTCAATCATAAATTTTATACCTTCTAAACCACAGACATTGGCTATTTCATGGGGATCTGCAATTACACTGGTTGTACCTTTAGGGACTACTGCCCGTGCAAACTGACCAGGAGAGATCATAGAACTTTCTATATGAACATGGCTGTCAATAAATCCTGGGGATAGATATTTACCATTTAGATCGATTTCATGTATACCTTGATAATCTCCAATCCCTATTATTTTTCCAGAATCAATTGCCAAATTACCTTCTATTATTTCCTTTGAAAATACATTAATAATTCGACAATTCTTCAGCAGAAGTTCCGCTTTTTTTCGTTTTGATGCTACATCAATTAAATGCTTTATTTTGTTATTCATTGTGTTACCTCCGTTTATATAAATTTTACCTATAGTTAAATAAAAAAATCCCATCACAAAAATGAATTGCTATAAAAGCGTTCATTTTGTAATGAGAAATTAAGGTTTCCCGTAGAAACCCCCAAACCAAATTATCGGGGTTATACGATTATTTTATTTTATATACTATATATTTTATTTTGAAAATTGTCAACTTTAATTTCTAATTGTAATAGATCGTTATATAATTTTTTATTATTTTGAGGCCTATAAATTTAGATCTTATGAAGGATAGTCTAGAAAATAATTGTAAATTAAATAAAGGGAGGTGGGAAGATGAAAAATAAAATTATAGGGATAATTTTATTGCTTTTAGTCTTGGCAGGATGCTCTAAGTTTGATAGTGATGAAAGACCAAAAGAAGATATCTACCTCAATAGTGGATTACTAAAATATGAGTTAGGAGATTATCAAGGGGCAATAGAGGATTATAATGAAGGAATAAAATTAAATCTTTATATAAAAGAAACTTATAATCACAGGGGGATAGCAAAAACAAATTTAGGGAATTATAGAGGAGCTATGAAAGATTATAGTGAGGCAATAGCAATAGATCCAAATTATAGAGATCCCTATCACAATAGAGGGAATATAAAAATTATATTAGAAGACTATAGAGGGGGAATAAAAGATTTAGATAAAGCAATAGAGCTCGATCCAAATTATAAAGAGGCATACTATGATAGAGGGGTAGCAAAATTAATGTCAGGAGATCTTCAAGGAGTGATAGTGGATTGCAACAAAGTAGTTGAGCTAGATCAAAACTATGCAGACGGGTATTACTTTAGAGGGTTAGTGAAGGAGATGTTAGAAGATTACAGGGGCGCAATGAAAGATTATAAAAAGGTAATAGAACTTGATCCAGACTATGTAGATGGATATTACGGCATTGGATTAGTGAAAGCTGAATTAGGAGATTACAGAGGAGCAATAAAAGATTATGATAAAGCACTAGAACTCGATCCAAACTATCTAGACATATATAACGACAGAGGCAGAGCAAAGGAAAAAATAGGAGATCATAAGGGAGCAGCTCAGGATTATAGTGAAATTATTAAAAGACGAGGATTTTAATAATAAATTTAAGTGATGGCAAGAAAAATCGAATCGACAGTACATTAATTATTTAAATAATAAAAAGGAGGGAGTAATGAAAATTATAGAACTTTTAATAGTGCTTTTTTTGATATTTATCTTGGTAAATTTTTATACAGGAAGATCTCAAAATGAAAAAAATAATGAGATTATTAAACATCAAAAGATCTATATGGAATCCCAGGAAAAATTAAAAAAAGCTACAGAAACCATGGAGAAGGAGTATGAAAAATATAAGGACTGATCCCCAAATTTAAAGCTGTATAAAAATAAAAAAGCAGTGATTTTAATTAATCAATGCTTTTTTCTATTTTAGATTATAATTCTTTATATAAATCTCTGAATAAATTTAATCTTTACATAAATTTTATATGTCTAAAGTAATATTTATTTGTCTTTTCTCTCAAAATAAATCCTCTGTTAATTAGGAGATCTAAAATTTTACCGATATCTTCTTCAGGTTTAAAAATAATATTATTACCAATTAATTTTTTTTGAAGTTCTTCTCCGTCGTAATAAATATAGGCTTTATCATCTTTATCTATCCAATTATTTTTTATGGATAAACTTAAAAGTCTGTTAAGTATTTCAATATATACATATAATGCATTATCTGTTAAATCCAACTTAAGCACCCAACTGGGGAAAAGAAATTGACCATAACGGTCGACTTCGTATATATATTTATTATCTTCTTCAAGATCTTTCTTTGTTATTATGAGGTTTTTATTTATTTTCCACATTATTTTCCTCCTTTTAAATTTCTAATAACTCCTATTGTAGGTTATTAGAAAATAGAGTTTATAATCCTTTAATAAACTTATAATTTTTTATCTGTCTTACCATTCCTGCCAATTTATTTCATCTTTGATCTGTCCATCTTCATAATATGAGATCATCTTCCCATCTAATTGACCCTCTTTGAAATCAAGTTTCATTTCAATCTGTCCATTTTTATAAAAAGAAAAATTTTCTCCTTCCTGCTTGCCCTGTTTAAAATTAAATTTAGCTTCAATCTGTCCATCTTCATAGTAGGAGATCACTTCTCCATCTAACATATCATTTTTAAAATTAAATTTTTCTTTGATCTGCCCGTTTTTATAATAAGAAAAATTTTTCCCGTCGTACTTACCCTGTTTAAAATTAAGTTTTTCCTTGATCTGTCCATCTTTATAGTGTGTAACTAAAACCCCTGTATATGGTCTCCCTTCATTTGTGATATAAATAAGGCCATCTTTTTTTTGTGTATTAGAAAATAGTTCTTCTCTTTTTTCACAACTTATTAAAATTAAACATAAAACAAATACAACTAATAATCTTTTTTTCACTTTTTCACTTCCCTTGTAGTCTTTTTCTATTAAAATAATATATCTTAATATTAAATAAGTCAAGGTTAAGTTTATTTTAATTTTCCTCATGTTAATATAAGAGATTTCTTTTTAAAATAATGAGAAATAAAAAAAAGAGATGTTATATCTCTTTTTACACTTTAAAAAATTTATTTTTCACACGTAATTAGAATGCCACCGGTAAAAGTTCTTAAAAATTTAAAAAAATTATTGAGGTATAAAGGCAGTGTCTTTAGTTCCAGTTCATAAAATTTATATTTTTTATTATTATCTATGCCAAGCTTAATGTTTGATATACAGAGCTCTTTTTTAATATGATCACTGAGGTTTTCTCCTAAAAAATTATTATTTGAATTTAATACTTGCTCTATAGAAAATCCGCCTCTCAAGCAAAGTAGTTTTAAATTTTCTCTTTCTTCTAAAATAGCGTATCCTTTCACAATTTCCCCCTTTTTTCATTGAAATTATAAATATCAGTTAATATATTATCTATATATAATATATTAACTGATTATTGAGTAAAACGCTAATTAAAATATGTTAATAAAAATTAAATTAAAGTAATATTCAGTGTGAAATCAATAAAAAAAATTCATATACAGGAAATGTGATTAAGAACTATATTTTTTTCAAAAAAAGTTAATTTTTATCTGAATTCTCTGCTATAATAATCTGTATTAAATTTATTTTAGGAGGTACATCATGAAAAATATAGATTTTGACTATCTATCGAAACTTTTTGTAGATTATGGTCTTAAGCTTCTATACGCAGTCATAATATGGATTATAGGGAAGTTTGTTATCAGTAAATTAATGTTGTTAGTGGATAAAAAAATGGAGATTACGAAAACAGAGATAACTCTGAGAAAATTTTTACATTCTATTGTTAATACACTCTTATACACTTTTTTATTTATTGTTATAATTTCAACTTTAGGGATTCAAACAGCTTCTTTTGTTGCAGTATTAGGTGCGGCTTCTTTAGCAGTTGGTTTTGCTCTTCAAGGAAGTTTAGCTAACTTTGCAGGGGGAGTATTAATTATCCTATTTAAACCTTACAAAATTGGTGATTTTATAGAAGCCAATGGAGTAAGTGGGACGGTAGTAGAAATTCAAATTTTTGCCACTCTTTTAAATACAGTAGATAACAAGAGAATCGTTATTCCAAATGGTAAATTATCCAATGAAACTCTTATGAACTACTCTAAAAACCCAACAAGAAGGGTAGATATTACCTTTGGTGTAGGATATAATGACGATCTGGATAGAGCAAAGGCAGTATTAGTTGAAATAGCCAAATCTCAGGAAAAAATCCTAAAGAATTCAGATATTTTCGTAGAAATAATAGAGTATGGTGATTCAGCGGTAAATATTGTATACCGTGTTTGGTGTAATACTCCAGATTATTGGGCTGTATATTTTCAATCTATGAAAATGGCAAAAGCTGAATTTGATAAGGCAGGAATATCAATTCCATATCCACAAATGGATATTCATATGGACAAGTAAAAAAATATAAGAATAAATAAAAATCAGGAGAAATACTCCTGATTTTTTATTTTTAAAAAAGCAGGCAGATTATGTTTAATTTCTCTATCTCAGAAAGGGTGTTCCAAACTTGTTTTGGTTTTCTTTCATCCTTTATTTTTAAATTTTTTTTATTTTGTTGGTCTTTTTTTAATGGGGTTTTATATTTTACTTTAGTCTTCATTCTCTCCTCCTCATTCAAATAACGGATATAATTTTACTATAGTTATTTTAACATTTAATAAAATTATATTACCGACAATTGTCGTAAAAATACTATTTTTTTAATCCTTAAAAACTTCCAATTCCTTCATAGATTCATAGGAATATTTTTTAAAGGATTGAAAGATATATGAATAGAGAAAAGCACTAATGACTCCTTGAATTAATATTGTCCAGTACAAATTTGGCATTTTAAAATAAAAATCAATAAAAGAAAATGTCATAAATTCTAAGACTATTATTGTAAAAGTGCCACTTAAAAGATAACCAAACTTATAATTAGAATCTTTGGCAAACTTAACTATAACTATAATACTTCCAAATCCTTTGAAAAATTCTAATATATTAAGGTTAGTAGAAGAACTTATTGAGGGTTCAATTGTTGTAATGAATAGGTCCATTACTGTAAAAAAAATCATAATACCTAATACAGAAAGATCCATTTTTTTCTCCTTCATCGATTCTCCTCCTAAAGTGTTGTTTCTTAATAAAATTTTGAGTATCTATAACAATAGTAATATAACTTAAATTTTTATTTATATCAACTTAATTTTATCTATTTAAACATCCTCCTCTGGGTCTTATCAGAACAAGAACAAGAACAAGGACAAGGATCTTCATTTACTCTAATACTTTTTTTCCCTTCCGCAAGAAGAAGTTATTCCTCCCTCATATAGGTTTTTTCAAAGTTCTACTCTTTCGACACCAGTAGTCTGAGATTTTTCAGTTTCTATAAAATTTAGATAAACGCTTCCTTTATTAATGATTTAACCTCTAATTAAATTAATTACCCACCTATATATTCATTATAAAATACAGCTAAAAAAAATATGAATCAGATTAATATGTTGAAATAATAGAATTCATTTTACTAATGTTTTATAATGACATATAATTATATTAAATTCAAATTTTTACTATAGATCTTTTGTAAAAGATTTAGTTTATAAAAGCAAAAGTATTGAAATAGAAAAAATTAATTGTGGAGGAGAAGAAAAAATGAAATTATTAAAAGAAAGTGCAAGGATTAGCTTAAAGCTTTTGAAGATAATGCTGCCTATAAGTATTTTAGTAAAGGTCGGAAGTAATTTTGGAATAATAGATATCCTTTCTAAGACCTTGTCCCCATTGATGAAAATAATGGGACTTAGCGGGGAGATGGGGATTGTATGGGCAACAGCCATGATAACCAATATATACGGTGGGATATTGGTATTATTTACCATGGCACAAAATAATGCATTCACAGTAGCAGAGATAACCATAGTGGCCAGTATAATTTTATTTGCTCACTCCCTTCCGGTAGAGCTTAAGGTCATATCGGAAACAGGAGCAAAACCCTGGAAAATTTTGAGCATAAGGGTATTGTGTGCTGTAATAGCGGGAGGATCTTTAAATTTATTATTTAAATTTTTTAACGTCTACCAGGAAACAGCAGTCTTTAGGTTTACAATAAAGGAGTCAGATTCAGGAATTACAAGTTGGATACTGGGGGAGCTAAAAAAATATATAACAATATTTCTTATTATATTTATTCTTTTAGCCCTCATGGAGGGGTTAAAAAAAATAGGTGTCATAGACTGGATAAATGACAAGTTCTCTCCGGTGATGTCTTTTCTGGGAATTGATCCAGGACTGTCACTGACATGTATAGTTGGTCTTACCATGGGAATCAGCTATGGGAGCGGACTCATCATAAAAGAAACAAGGGAAGGAAACTATAATAGGAGAGATCTATTTCTGGTGGCCGTATTTATGAGTCTTTGTCATGCCCTTATAGAAGATACCCTTCTGATGATCCCTTTAGGAGCAAAGATGATAGGTATATTCTGGGGGAGGATATTTTTTGCGGTAATATTTACGCTGGTATTTAACAGGGTAATGCCGAAAGATGAGGTAAAACAAGTAAAAGTGGAATTAGAAAAATAATTTTATTTTATAAGCAGATCTGCTGTAAATAAAACAAGTAAATTTACAGGATTATTATAAATTTTTTGAACTATTTTATCTGCAATTATTTGATTGATTATAAAATTTATATAAAAAAATAAAAAATGCAACTTTTTTTTAATTATAAAGTCTATATAAGTATACTATTATAAATAAAGGAGATATTATACCCATGGAAAAAAAATTATTGAAGGTTTGGGAAGAATTAAATACCCAATTATTATTTTTTATAAAGAAAAGAATAAAAAATAAAGAGGATGCAGAGGATATTCTTCAAGATATCTATATTAAACTGCATAAAAATATTGACTCACTCAATGATGAAAAAAAAATAGTATCTTGGATATACCAAATAACCAGGAATACCATAAATGACTGCTATAAAAGATGTTATAGACTGAAAAAGGTGGAATTTGAAGAACATCATATAGAGATGACCGAGGAAGAGGAAGATAATTTAAATGATGAGATATTGGTCAGCATGAAAAAAATTATAGAGGAACTTCCTGTGGATTCAAAGAAATTAATTAAACTGTATGAATTCGAAGATATGAGTCACAAAGAGATAAGTAAGAGATTAGAGATCAAGGAAAATACATCTAAATCCAGGTTGAAAAGAGCAAAGGAAAAGTTAAAAAATCAGCTGGATGAGTGCTGTGTTTTTCAAATAGACAAGTTTGGAAATATTTTAGACTATAAAAAAAGATAAAACTGAGTAATATTTTTGACAATAAAGAATCGGCTAAATACTAGTAACTCGGAGCAGATCTAACATTATGAAAACTTTAAAAACAGTAAATTAATTTGCTGTTTTTTTATTATCCAATAAAAAATATGCAACTTTTTTTATTCATTGTCGTCTATATAAGTGTTAAGAAAAAAATGTTAAAGGAGATGCAATTATGTTTACTTGGTTAGATACACAGTGGGTTAAGTTAGTTGAAAATGTCTTTGGGTTATCGTTGGAGTCTAAATTAGGAGAGGTAGTTTTTTATTTTTTACATGCAGCCAGCATGATAATAATTCTTTTAGGTTTAGGAATTTTTATAATTTCAATCATCAGAACTTTTATCTCTACATCTAAAATTAAAAGATTTATGGAGACTCATAAGGGGGTAAAATCAAACTTGATGGCCTCTTTATTAGGAGTAGTTACACCTTTTTGTTCTTGTTCCAGCGTACCATTATTTATAGGTTTTATTGAATCAGGGATTCCCACAGGAGTAGTTTTTTCATTTCTGATAACTTCTCCTATTGTAAATGAAGCTGCTTTTATTATACTTCTCAGTATATTCGGTTGGAAAATTGCTACTATATATGCAGTTTCAGGAATAGTAATAGGTGTTGTGGGGGGCCTCATCATAGGAAAATTAGGGGTTGAAAAATATATTGAAGAATATGTGTATAAGATGCATCTAGATCAGACTAAAGAACCTGTATATAGAGGGAAAACAAGATTAATATATGCGTGGAAGGAAACTAAAGATGTGGTTGGGAAATTATTGCCATATATTATTGTGGGGATTGGGATAGGAGCAGCTGTTCATAACTGGGCACCTACTGAATTTTTAGGTAAATATGGAGGAGCTGATAATCTTTTCGCTGTACCATTTGCAACATTAGTAGCTATTCCTCTCTATACAGATGCAGCAGGGATTATTCCTATAGCAGAAGCGTTAATAGCAAAAGGAGTTGGAGTTGGAACTACAATGGCATTTATGATGGCAGCAGTGGCTCTGTCATTACCGGAGATGTTGTTATTAAAAAAAGTTATCAAGGTTCAGCTGATTGGAATATTTATTTCAATTGTTGGGATTGGTATTATGGGTGTAGGGTATTTGTTTAATGCAATAATATAAATTAAAATATAAGGAGTGAAAATATGTCATTATTAAAGAAGATTCTTGGGAAAAAAGATACAGGGTGTTGTTTGGTAGATTTAGATAAGGAGATAGATAAAGTCAAAGAACAGAAAGAACCTAAAAAGAAATCTTGCTGCACCTTAGACTTGGATAAAGAGATTGCTGCTGCTAAATTGAAATAATATGTATGAAACTTTAAGAAATTAATCTATCTTGTTTCTCCTGAGCTCTTCTAGAAACTGTTCCTGTAGTATAGGGGGCAGCTTAAAACCTAAAATTAAAAGGGCTCAATCCAATGGTATTATTGATGATGAGAGGTGAAAAATAGAAAAGGCTACTGAGCACCCTAAAGGGGTTGAAAGTAGCCTTTTTTTTATTTTAAATACTCCTTATATTTTAGTTTAGTTATTTATTTTAACAAAGTTAGTTTAAAAAAGTAGTGGCATTTGTCGCCTATCTTTATAAATACAAATGCTATATTAATCTATAAATATCAAAAAAAAACTAAAACTTGACAAAACAATAATTAGGAGTGAAAATGGGATTATATATTAAAGAAATTACTAGGATATTTTACATCAAAATAAATTTTATAATTTAAATTTACAATTCAAAAATTAAAATAGTACTCTGTTGGTTTTATGGTGGAAAAGGAGAAATTATTATGAATTTTAACAAAATAAATAAATTTATTAAAAGTAATTATAGAAGGGTTAGTTTATTAAATAACAGGAGAAATAAAGAAGAGTGTCATAAATTGATGAGGGAAAAAGATATCCTTTATTTTGTAAGGGAAATTACAAAAGCTTTGGTCTCTACCAGCTCCATAGAGCAGATGTCAAAAATAGTATATAATTTTTTGAGAGATAGCTATGGAGAATGTACTATTGGAATAGCAGTTAATTATCCCAAAGAAAAAAGAATTTCTGACTGTTTTTTCTTTGAGAAAAATGAACGATTAGACTTTGAGGAGATCCTCTATAGTGAAGGGAGTGCAAGTAAATTATTAAAAGCAGTTTTAGATAAAAAAGAATATATCTATGAAAAAAATACAAGGGAAGGTCCTGCAGTTTTTATCGGTAGAATTCCAACAGCGACTTATTTTACACCTTTGATAATAGAAAAAGATGCAATTGGAGCATTTACTTTTCAGATCTATGAAAGGGATACTTTTTCAATAGAGGAGATAGAGGTATGCAGGGAGTTAATTCCTTTTATGAGTATTGCTCTCAATAATACCCTTCAAAATAAAAAAATATTAATGGCAAATAGAATTTTAGAGAAGTATTCTAAATATGATGATCTTACTGAGATTTATAATAGGAGATTTTTTTATGAATCCTTTGATAAGGTCTATAGAAAATCTATTTTAAAAAATGAAAAAGTTTTCCTCTATCTGATGGATCTGAATAATTTTAAGGGTGTCAATGATAACTTCGGTCATTTTGTAGGGGATGAAGTTCTTATGAAGGTTGCTGAAATTTTGAAAAAATTGTTTTCTAATAGGGGAGAGATTGGAAGGTATGGAGGAGATGAATTTCTCTGTGGAATTACTAAAGTTTCTAAAGAAGAAGCGCTGGAATTAGCGGAAAAAGTTGTGGAGGAGGTCTGTAACTTAAATATTTATTACAATAATTTTGGCGGGAAGGTTGGGATCAGTATTGGGATATTGGAGTTAGGTTCGAAAAAAGACTTAAGAGACTATTTTATGCAGTTAGATAAAAATCTGTATAGGGCAAAGAATTCAAAGAAAAAAACAATATTTATCTCTTAAGTTAGAGGAGGGATATAAAGTTGTTATTTTATTAATTTAAGTGTAGTCCTAAAATTTCAGCATACCGAGAAGGCCTAAAAAGGCTTCTTGGTATGTTTTTTTATTATTCTAGGTATGCTCACTCTCGAAGTATTACATTTTTTTTTCTAAATATTTCTTATATTCATTGAATTTTTTAAAATCCTTTATTGAAACAATTCCTCTATTCTTTGTTACTATGTCCATCTTTTCTAATTTTTTCAAGAGCCTTTGAAGGTTTCTAAGGTTCATATTGAGCCCTTTAGCTAATTTTTTTGTATTTGATGTTTTTATGGTTTTTAGATGCTCTAAAGCTTTAACTATAAACTCTTCATCAGAGTATAAGGCCTTCCCTAAATAATGACTGCTCTCTCTGTATTTTTCTTTAGTAGTCATAACAATAAGTTTTCTTAGAATTTCATCTTTTTTCTCTATTTTTAAACTTATCAGTTCAAAAAATGGAAGATAAGCAATCTCGGAATTTTCTAATATATGCATATCCATTCCAAATTTTGTTTCAAGTTCATTTTTATTTTTATCGATAAAACATTCACCAATACCAATTATATCTCCTGGGAAAAAATATCTATAGAACTCCTTCCCATCTATAGTATATGAGATCAATTCAACCTGTCCTTTTACTATATAACAAGCTCCTAATTTATTATGGAGGATATCTAGTAGAACATCTCCTTCAGTAAATTTCTTTATTGTTATAAAATCCTCAAATTTTGTATCTATAAGCTCTGTTAAATTTAGTTTTGAAAGTATATCTGACGTTATCATGATTTAAACCTCTTTATGATTGTATTTTTTAATTGTGGTTTCTAATTTAATTTTATATTAATTTAATTAGAAAATCAATTTTTAAAGTAAAAATATATTATTAATTTTATGATTTCTAGCGACAATTGTCACTTAAAAGAAAAAGTTAAATGATAAAATAGTCATCGATACAAATTAAGTAATTTAGGGAGGAAAAAATGAAAAAAATAATTTTAGTAGTTTTTATTTTATTGTCTGCATTAAGTTTTTCAGAAAATGAGATGAACAAAAGAAGAAATGAGCAAGATTATAAAATTTCTTTAGGATTCATGGGAGGATATGGGAGTAAACTTTATAAGAACGATGAAAAAAATACACGTTATGTTCCTATTATAGGTTTAGTCAGCAAAAATTTTTATATTTTAGGTACTGAAGTCGGTTATAAAAAAGAATTAAATTCTCAAACTTCTATTACTGGATTTTCACAGTTATTTGGTGGGCTTTCTTTACAAGGTATTGGAGGAGTGATTGGGGGAACGCAACTCAATAATTCAGATATGGAAAAGGGTTATAAAGGAATCAATGACAGAAAAACACAAGTAGAATTTGGACTTAGATTAAGTTATGAGACAAAATATCAAGATATTAAACTCCTAACTGAAATAAGAGGAGGAGAAAGAGGTAACTCAGGTAAAATATCTATAATCAGACCTATTTTTATAACAAAAAAATTCTTGGTTATTCCTCAGATCAACCTCACATTATTAGATAGCGACATGGTTGATTATTATTTCGGTATAACTGAAGATGAAGTTAATAATCCTAAAAATACAGAATTAAACCAGGTCTATAATCCTGATGATTTTGAGCTTGCTTCATCAGTTGGCCTAACGGCAAAATATAATTTCACATCAAAATGGTCTATGTTTACAATAGCAGAAATACAATATATAGGAAATGAAATTGGAGACTCTCCTATTGTTAATAGTCAAATAAATTATTTTATGGGATTAGGCTTGAGATACGATTTTTAAAAAATTACTGTATTTAGACTAAATCCTATGATTTATCAGAATTAACCTGTATTATGATATAATGAAACATATTTTAAAGGGGAGCCTTTAAAATTAAGGTAAGAAAGAATAGAAATGTTTAGATAAAAGGGGATAAAAGATGAAAAAAATAGTGGATAAAAATATAAAAATTGTATCTCTGGATTTAGATGATATGGGATCTATAGATCAACTGTGCAATGAATGCGAGGATTATTTTTTAATGGTTAACGGTGCTATTCATACAGAAGAAGATACAGAAGAAATACTGACAGCTCTGCCGCCGGAGAAAGAATTTAAAGACAAGTTTGTGTTAGGAGTCTTTTATAGGGAGGAGCTGGTAGGGATTATAGACCTTATAAAGGATTACCCTGTAATAGATCAATGGATCATCGGATTATTTCTTTTGAAGGAAAAAAATAGAAATAAAGGGGTCGGAAAAATAGTTCACAATGCTTTAATTGAGATGGTTTTAAAAGGCAGTGGGAAGTCGCTTACACTAGGGGTTGTTAAAGACAATATTAAGGGGTTAAAATTTTGGGAGAACCTGGGTTATAAAACTATAAGAGAAGCAGATGTAACATTAAAAGATAAAGTCAAGAAAGCATATGTAATGGTACTGGAATTAGTGTAGATTAAATATTTTTTTTATCTTAATTTTTCTAAATAAAAATAAATTTGATACTCGTGAATAGAATAAAAAACTTAAACCTAGGGGTGGAACCCTTAGGTCTATCTTTATCTCTTTCTCAAATAATGGGGATTAGAAATAAGGAAATTCAAAATATCTCCTCATATCCCTCCTAAAAACTTCCCATTGTGCTTATCTCAGCTGCTGAAACTTCTTAAGTGAGAGCTCATTTATCTATTGGTACTATTACCTTAGAGAGGTTAATAGAGAGGTTAAAAATTCTTTAGTCCACTGAAAATACTAAAGGTCCATCCAGTGGACTTATTTTAGGTTGAAAATAGAGTAAAAATATACTAATTCCTTTTAATTTAGAATAGATCTCCACTCCACTAAAATTTTCAGATCAACTCTTTCGATTGATTAAAAACCCCTCTTAAATAAGTAAATATACCATTAAAAATTCAGGGGAATCACCTACCGATTACTAAGGGAATATTGATTTTATGTAGGGTTTGTAGTATAAAGTATATAGGAATACTTTAAATTTAGTCATAAAAAAAGAGGTGTAAACCATGAAAAAAATACTGTTACTGCTGTTATTATTGATATCAGTAATTAAAATAAGTTTAATTGGTTATAGAAAATCAATTGATCAAAGTCAATCATATGAACGAAATATGAAACCTGAGAGACATTTTAAAAATAAATTAAAAAATGCAGAAGTTATTGGATACTGTGAAAATGGAAAGGTTATGTTTAAAGGGAATTATAAAAATGGGAAAAAAGATGGAGAATGGCTCACCTATTATAAAGGTGGAGAAATCAAACTTAAAGCAAATTATAAAGGCGGGGAAAAAGACGGAGAATCAATCGCTTATTATGAAAATGGAGAAATTAAACTAAAAATGAATTATAAAGATGGGGAAAAGATTGATTAAGGGAGGAAAAATGAGCACATATTTAAAAAAATTAGAATTAAAGGAACCTATTGAAGTTTTTCATTTACTTCAAGATGCAGCCAATGGTGATTGGGAGTCACTAGATTCTATAACCCTAGATGAATTCCAAAAATATTTAGAGGACAGATATAATGAGGATTTAGGAATTAACTTAAAGAAGGGAAGGATACCCCAGACAACTTATTTGCTCTATGCAGATGGAGTACCTTGTGGGATTATTCGTATAAGAAGAGAAATAAATGAATTTCTACTTAAACGAGGAGGGCACATCGGATATTATATAAAAAAAGATTATAGAAGAAAAGGCTATGGAAAAAAGATGCTCTCATTGTGTCTGGATCTATTAAGAAAAGAAGGGATGGAGAAAGTATTAATTACATGTAGTATTGATAATATAGGTTCTCAAAAGATAATAGAAGATAACAGAGGAGTTCTTGAGAATATAGTAGAAGAAACTAAAAGATATTGGATAACGATTAATAAAGAGGTGTGAAATATGAAGAAAATTTATTTATTCAGCGATTTTAATAACAACTTTCCAAAGGAGATAGGAAAAAACTTGAAAAATGATATAAATATAGATAACTTTGTTTTTATTCCAACTATTCCTGGAAACACAGATATAAGCAAAAAATATTTTGATTTAACTAAGAAATTATTTAAAAATATTGGAATTGACTTTAAAAATTCTATTTTACTGGATAGAAGATATTCTTCTAATGAAGCCAAAAACATAATAAAAAATGCTACGACTGTTTTTCTGAGTGGTGGCGATACATTAAATCAATTTAAATTTATCAAAGAATATCAATTGGAAAAAGTACTGGATGAATTTAATGGTGTCTTAATGGGGTTGTCTGCTGGGGCCATTAATTTGGGAGAAACATCTATGGTATTTAAAGATAATCTAGACAGTTCTAATAAGGTGTATGATGGCTTTGGAATCAGTCCAATTACTGTCATTCCTCATTTTGAACCAACCGAGAGTGATCTCAATGAGAAATTAACTGAATTATCAAGTGATCATTTAATTTTTGCTATAACTGATAACAGTGCAATAAAAGTAACCTCAACTTTAGAGTTTTTTGGTGATATCTACTTATTAGACAGAGGGAGAACATTAAAATTAAAATAAAGTTTATATCGTTTTTACAAAAAATGTAATTCAAAATAAACCTCAATAGTACTTTATGGTACAAGAAAAAGCTCTTCTAGATTAAGATATCTAGAAGAGCTTTTTTAATAAAAAATTATTTTTTATCTAAACTCATTTTTCCAGGTCCAATTAGCATTAGAGCAATTAAAGCTCCTAAAATTGGGATAGCGCTAAAAAATAAAAAGTTAGGTGGCATTCCTTCTGAGAATTTAAATGGTGCAATAATCTTTTGTATTGTAACTATAACAGTTGAAAATTGCATCAATGCTAAAATAGTTGAAGCCAGAGAAGTTTTCCATCCAATTATGATCATTACTCCGAGCAGTATCTGCACCCCACCTAAAAAATAGATATAATGAGATACTGCCATGCCTTTATAGAACATTGGGTATACCATATTTAACATGGGTTCATGACTAACAAATTTTAAAATACCAAACACTAGAAAAAATATACCCAGCCCTAATCTCAACATAAAAATACCATAATCACCTTTCTGCATTTTAACCTCCTTTTAATCGATAAAAAAATAAATTAAAAATTTATAGAATATACACAAATTGCAATTAATTTCCTTCTTCAAAATGCAGTAATTATTACCATAATTACTATGTATCTTAAAAATCATTTACTTTAATTCTTTTTATAAATACTGATAATGAATAGAAAAAAATCTAAGTTTTTCGCTATTTAATTTTTATTTGAAAATTAATATTTTATAATAAAAACATTTTTTATTCACTTACAATATATTTTGTGTTAGAATTGTTTTATTATCAAATTAAAAGGGGGTATCATTTTGAAAAAAAAATTAATGTTATTGGGGGCAGGTGTATTAATCTTTTCCCTGACAGCATGTGGATTTAGAGGCGAAAAAGATTATAGCGGGACATATAAGGGGATATACTGGAAGGGCCACTCTAAGGGTGTCACTGAAAAAGAAGCTAAACAAAAAATCGAAACAGCTTTAACTTTGGAAAAGGATGGAACAATTTCAGACGTAAAAATAGATTTTTTAGTTTTAAAAAGTGGCAGGTGGATAGCTAGAAATAATCCTGAAGCAGATGTGTCAGTAGATTTTTCAATAGATCCTGTAAAAGCTACTCCAGGTCCTGAATATAAGAAAGGAATATCTATGTTTGATATAAAAACTAACGACAAAATGGGATTTTATGCTGTAGCAGTAAATGGTGATGGAACAGTGGCTCTTGCAATAGTAGATGCTGTTATTCGTTACCAGCTGGAAGCCAAGTTTAAACCGGGGTTTGATTTCAATTCAAAATTTGAGGATCTGACTATTAATAAAGAATTAGTCCCTACGGTAAGAACTTCAAAAAGTGGAATGTTAAAACCAAAAGAATGGTCTAAATTAGAAGGGAAAAGTTTGTATGCAATACATCCTTTTAATAACGTAATTAAAGAACGGGGGATTTTAAAGGGAACGGATAAAGATTCAACTCTTATTGAGGTTCTTACTGCTTTAGGTGTGAGGTTTAACAACGGAGTTCCTGAGAAGATGGATGCTAAATACGGATTCCATTCTAACGGAGGCTGGAAGGGGAATTATAATGCCATTGGAGAATATCTTATTGGTAAAAATGTCAATGAGATAAAGTCATTAATAGACTGGTCTCCTAAGAAGTACTCTGGAGCTATCAATAAAAATAATTATTTTGGAATAGATATAACTGCCGGTGCAACTAAAACTGTTCAAAATTCATTTGACGGGATAGCTGGATCTACAGTGCGTATGTCACGGGAAAATACATCTTATATGGATGCGTTGGTAAAAGCCGGTGTTCTTGATGAAAAAGATCTTATTAAGGGCCGTTTTTAAAAGAAGAAAGTTTTAGATAGTTTAGGGGGGATTTAAGAATGAAAAGAATTGAAAATATTAGGCAGAAGTTTCTAATAGCATTTGTTTGTATTGCAGTATTTGTAGTCCTTTATGATAAGGTTACAGCTCTGCCCGAATACGAGGGAAAAGGCAAGGGTTTTTTAGGGGAGGTCAGAGTCAGGGTTACTGTGGATGGAAAGAAAATTAAAAACATTATAGTAACAAAACACGGGGACACTCCTGGAATAGCCAAAACAGCTATAAATAGTTTGATCCCGGAAATTATTTTGAATCAGAGTTTAGAAGTGGATACTGTTGCAGGAGCTACCTATACATCTAAAGGAATCAAAGAAGCTGTAAGGGAAGCTGCTGTAAAAGCAGGAGTTAATTTTAAATAAAGAGATGTTTTTTTTTATGCTTCTACAAAGATAAAGATAGTTGATTATACTTTTTTTATAAAAAAAATTAGTTAAAAGAGTAACAGATGTTACCGAAAATTAAAATTAAATTTGTTACAATATTTTTGAATAAAAAATTAAAATATATCTTAATAAGGAGATGATAGAAATGTTATATATTTTATATTATACAGAAACAGGGAACACAGAAAAAGTAGCTTTAAAACTTAAAGAAAAACTTGATAGTGCAGTAGTAGAAAACATTAATAATTTTGATTCTGATATTCTCAAAGAGGAGGACACTCTTATATTAGGTTGTGCCGCTTATGGAGATGAAGAACTGAGTCTAGAAATGGAAACATTTATAGATAATCTCAACTATAAATTAAAAGGGAAAACAGTAGGGCTATTTGGTAGTTATGGTTCAGGGGATGAGTCATGGATGGATAAATGGATAGAAAAAATAGAAGGGTTAGGAGCTAAAGTTATAGGGAATGGATTAAGAGTTCAGAGAGATTCTATAGAGGAAACTCTTTATGAAAGATATTCGATTTTTTTTTAAAATAATAAAAAATTGTAATTAAAAATATATTTTAATAGTTTAAAAGTTAATAAATATTTGAAGAGCTCCTAAATTAGGAGCTCTTCTTTTAGGTAAAAAAAATCTGAATTAGCAAGAGTACTTGAAATCTTTAAAATTAATTTTTAAGCAATCATACTAACGAGCTGCTTAAATTTATAAAATAGAAGGATATTTTGTATTTCCGTGATATATATTTAAAGTATTTATTTTATTATCTATTGGAATTTTGTCGAATGATTTATTTATATTAGAATTAAAATTATAAGAAAAATAGAAACAATTTCTATTTCAACTTATATCTCATTAACGAGGAGGAGTTATCATGAATTTAGTATCAAAAGAAAAACTTGAAAAAGAGGCTTGGAAGTTTTATTTAGTAATTCCTTTATGGTTGGTTTATTTCTTTATATATATTCCTCTCACAAGATAATATTTTTTCTTTATATTTTTTTTATAGGGAATATCTATCTGTTTCATGGAATTTTTTCTAATATTGATAATAAAAAACTTTATATTATATTGCAATTAAAATTATAAGAAAAATAGAAACAATTTCTATTTCAACTTATATCTCATTAACGAGGAGGAGTTATCATGAATTTAGTATCAAAAGAAAAACTTGAAAAAGAGGCTTGGAAGTTTTATTTAGTAATTCCTTTATGGTTGGTTTATTTCTTTTTTCTTCCTAAAATATATTCCTCTCACAAGATAATATTTTTTCTTTATATTTTTTTTATAGGGAATTTCTTGTTTTGCTTATTGGGTTATCTGTTTCATGAAACTTGGCACGAATATCTTTCTAATATTGATAATAAAAAACTTTATTATATTTATGGGATATTAATATTTATGGATCCACAAATTTATAGAATTGTACACGGCTCTCATCATTCAAAAGTTCATACCTATGATGATATTGAGTTTTATCCTATAGGAGAAATTAAGCACCGCACCTTTAAAATATTCTATCGAATATTTGAATTCATTATTGGAGCCGCTTTTATTATAGGGCTTCAATCACTTATATTACCAAATAACCCCAAGACAAAACAAAAGTTTTCTGTATTTTCTCATCTGATTTCTATCTTTTTAATATTATGTATCTATTCTACTATAGCTGCATTATCTATAATATTTTTTAAGATTGAGGTCACCCAATTAATTATATGCTACCTTTTGAGTATCTGGATGCATTCATTTTTTTTACATCAATCTCAATTATCAGAGCATGGATTTTTACTTAAGGAGGGGTCTTATAAAGAAAGAAGCTTGATCACGCGAAACATAGCGCCTTTTGGTTTTGTTGAAAAGTTATTCTTAATACTTACCCATAACGACCCTAAAGAACATGTTTTTCATCATACTCTCCCTGGAGAATACCTAAGACCTTTTCCAAATACAGTACCACTACCTAAAGAAGCAAATATAGTTACCTTAAAAAAATATTTTAAACTTATGTTAAGGGGAATAAGCGGGGAAGATTTATCAGAATAATTTTTTTAGCAGAAGAGATCTATCTTAAGTTTTATGCAAATCTTCAAATTAGTGTAACAGCAACTACACTAATTTGGAGATTTTTTTATCGATAACAAGTCCCATGAAACTCTGAAGTCAAATCTTCTAATCTTCACAAGTATTAGAAAGAATTTTAGAAAATTTATTCATAGTAAAGAAAAAACCTCTCAATTCCTCAACTGTCAGTCCATTTTCATTAAGAAATGTTAAAAATTCTTCCCTACCACCTGGTCTTAAATCTAATGTTTTTAAAGCTATTTCAGATAATTTAATAATTTTCTTATTTGAAATAGACTCTCTAATTATGAACCCTTTAGATTCCATCTTTTTAATAGTTTTTGATATATAACTACTATTATATGGTAAAAATTGAGAAAGCTTTAAAACGTATATATATATATTAGGAATTAATAGAATAGATATAGGAGTTTCGTAGAAGAATTAGATCTTTTTTTATTTCGATGAAAATAATTGTGTCTCATGGTCTGGGACCAAGGTGTATGATTATTTTGATTTTTAGAATTAAAAATAAATTAAGGAGTGAGTTATGATAAAAAAAGTATTATTAGGAGATCTAGGAGCAGCGAAAACAGAAGCAAATGAAATTAGAAGGGCAGCTAATGAACATAAAATTTTAGCAGATATAGCACTGGCAAGAGGATTATTGACCAGGTATGATTATGATAAGACTATTGGTATGGTAGAAACAATATTGAGAAATTGTAAGAATGGATATCTAAAAGAAATCCAAAGTAAGGCTGTCTTAGAATTTATAGATGAATTAAATAGAGGGAATAATAAAATAAAAAAAAGCTTTAATAAAATAATAAAAAAAAATTTATTAAATATATTTCATTATCTTCGATAAAAAATAAATTGAATCAATCAAAGTAATCGAGAGTTTACTAATTTTATTCTTTTGTCTGGAAATTTCTTAGAATTTTGTCCACGGTTAGTTAATTAAAAAGGAGAATTCATAAAAATATTTTAGGATGTCCAGAAAATCTGCAAATAAAAAATAGTTCTTATGATAATTTTAATACAATAAAAAATTATGAATCTTTATTATTTCAAGTATAGGTTTAAAATTTTAGCATGTCAAGTAAGCCTTTAAGAGGCAGCTTGGCATGTTTTTTTGCTTTATTTTGGGATTTCATCAGCATACATTGTTGAGAATCGACCTTAGATTTCACCTGCAATTTTCAGGTAATATCTCTATTTTTAATAGTTATTTTAATTGCTAGATACATTATAATAGTACAATATCTTCAATCTTTTATATGTTTATAATATCTCTTCAGACGTTATTTTCAATGCCCAAACAAATATTATACCAAAAAAAAATAAAAAAAACAATTAAAGCTGGTAGAACTATTGAGCCTATTTATAGTTTACAATTAAGAGCGAAAGCTTTATACAAAAAGGTTGGGGGGAGTGAGGAATATGAAAAGGAATAACGAAAATGCACTAAAACGTTTTCTAAAGAGAAAAAAACGGATAACAGAGGCATTATTAATAATATTTCTCATAACAGGAGGAGTTGCTTATGGAGAAAGATTAGTGATAGATGACAGTAACAGACCGGAAGATGGGATATACAATATCTCATCAGATGAAATTTATGACGGAGTAGATATAACTGTTCCTAATGTGACATTAAATAATAGCGGAAGAATTATTGTGACACCATTAGTTGTAGCGGTTCCGGTGATAATGGGGAAAGAAAATGGGGTATATGGAGAAGTAGGAAATAATACAGGAGTAATAAGCGGAATGGTAAGAAATACAGGAGCCTCCAACGTATTCGGGAGTGGAAATGGGGTATATGGAGAAGTAGGAAGTAATACAGGGATAATAAGCGGAATGGCAGATCTTTCAAACCTCTCCGCACGCGGGAATGGAGGTGGGGTATATGGAGAAGTAGGAAGTAATACAGGGGTAATAAGCGGTATGGGAGATTTTTCAGACACCGACGTACTCGAGAATGGAAATGGGGTAAATGGAAGCCTAGGAAGTAATACAGGAGTAACAAGCGGAATGGTAAGAACTGGAGGATACTCCCCTATGGCAATCAAAAGTGGAAATGGAGCATATCTAACTGTAAAAAGAAATGGAAGTCATAATGCAGGGGTAATAAGCGGTATGACAGATGTAATTGGAGATGATGACAACAGATACGGAGAAGTAAGCACAATCTCAAGTGGAAATGGAGTAAGAGGAGTATTTGGATATGGAGATGAAGATGGAGAAGGAAGTAATGATGGCACTATTAGAGGGATGTATAGAGGAGATTCTGGAACTTATTCGAAAGATGGCGCTATCTTTAAAGACTTTGAAATGATAAAGTCTTCAGGAAACGGTATTTTGGTTGAAGGAACATTTTATAGTAACTTTAAAAATAGCGGACTTGTAGCAGGAAGTGAGAGTGCAGTTGCTATGGATGATGCAGACTATCTTACAGGAAGTATTACAAACTATGGTATATTTGCAGGTCGTGAGATCATAGGAGATGGTAGTGAAATAATTGCTCATGAAAGACCTATAGATGATATAGTTGATTATGAAGTATATGGAGGTCTTACAGGAATAGAAGGGTTGACAGAAGATCAGTACAAAAACTATGGGATAGAGATAAAATTTAATAACGATGAAAATAGAACTATAGGAGGAATAACCAATGGTTCTGGAGGAACAATGGATATCAATGGAACTACCTATACCATATTAAACGCAGAGATATTTCCTACAGAGAACGGGGCAGACAGCCATCATCTGGTAGCTGCAGATACAGTTTATGAGAATTACATAATAAATGGAGCAGGAGTCGGGACAGGAGCTTTAACCCTTGATAATAGTCAGGTAACACTGGAAAACTCTATAATTAACGGATATGATAAATCAGTTACACTAAATGGAGAATCTACACTAACAGCTACAGACACTATATTTAATGGTGGAGGGATAGGAAAATGGAACGACAGTGGAACTCCAGATGATAATACAGATGATCTTTTAGAATATACCAGTGTAATAGAGGGAGATAGTGGTAATAATACCCTTAATTTATCAGGTGAATCTATAATAAACGGAAAGGTTGACCTGGGAGATGGAATAGATAACTTAACAATAGCAAACACAGTACAGATAAACGGTGATCTCTATGGGGGAGCTGGAAAGGATGTATTAAACCTAGGTGATGGAACTACCACTGCTGTCTCTACGAAAACAGAGGAAGTAAATAGTGGAATCCATCTATTTCATACAATAGGTGGATTTGAAGAGATAAAAATAAAAGGGATAGCCACTCTGTATGAAACAGCTAAGGTAGAAGGGGGAGAAAGTATCCATATAGAGAAAAACAGCAGTCTTAATCTAAGGGTAGACCCTACAAAAACAGATGATGATAACAAAGTCATAGGACATGCATTATATGATAGTGGAGCGACAATAACTGGAGAATCAGGAGTTGGAATGTCTGTAGAGGGAGACACAAGTGGAGGAGTACTGAATTTAATTACTAGTGGAATGGGAGATGGAGGCACTATCTCTATGGGAACCACTACTTTAGACGATGAATTATATGTAAGAACAGATTCAATACTAAGCAGAGCTCAGGTAGATGGAAGTGATGTAACAGTAGTAGTAGGAGATGGATTAGACTGGATATTTGGGAATCCTACAGTAGAAAGACCGGTAGTAGATCCAATAGATCCAACAGATCCAACAGATCCAACAGATCCAACAGACCCAACAGACCCAACAGACCCAACAGACCCAACAGACCCAACAGACCCAACAGACCCAACAGACCCAACAGACCCAACAGACCCAACAGATCCAACAGATCCAACAAATCCAGATAAACCGAAAGTACCTCAGTGGGCTATTGACAGCCACTATGAGAAATTAGATTTAATGTACAAAAGTGTATTTTCTAGTGATGATACAGCTATTCATATAGATGCTCTTTATCCTACAGTAAATAGAAATGATAAAACAGAGGATGAAGCAGGGGAAAATTTATTAGTGCTCCTAAACGATATCTTTATGGCAAATCCATATGGTTATGCAGCGAGAACTTCTAAAGACAGTATGGGTCTTTTTAACGAGATGGTCCTTAACAACCCATTCAGAGCCAATGAAGGAAACTGGATGATCTACGGCGGGCTGACATTTGGAGGAGACGATTATGATTCAGGGTACAAAAACCATATAAAGGGTAATTATTATGGATTTGATGATTATGGTATAGATATTAATACAGATAGTGATATATACGGAGGATATGCTCTTGCAGAATACGGACTAAGTAAGGATACATCTATTGGGTTTATTGCAGGAGGAGCAAATAGTAATACAAGTATATCTAATGGGTCAAAGATAGATGGAGATAGTATCTATGTAGGAGGGTATACAAAAACAGAGAAAAACAACTTTAGATTAATAGCGGGATTAGGATATCAATATGGAGATTACGATACAATCAGGGTAGCAGGAAACAGCTATCAAAGTAACAAATATGAAGAGGAGATATCAACAAATGGATTTACAGCATATGCAGGATTAACTTATGACTATGCAATAAATGATAAATGGTCGTTAGAACCAAAAGTTAATTTGTCTTATGCCAGAATAAGTCAAGAATCAGTAGAAGAAGAGGGCGCTCTGAGTATAGAAACAGATAAAGAGTCATTTAATTACGTAGATACAGAGTTAGGAATGGATTTAGTAAGAAACATTCTATTTGAAGATGGAGAGGGAAAAGTTAAATTAGGAGTATCTTACGTTTATGCTTTAGATGGCAGTGATAATGATTATGTAACCGGAAGATTTCAGGGAGGATCGGATTTTGATATCTTAGTACCAGAAAGGGAAAAGGGAACAGTAAAGATAAAGGGATCTTTTGATGTAGAGCATAATAATGGAGTAATCTATAGTGTAGGAGGAGGATATCTTCCTAGTGAAAATAGAGATGAATACTATGCAAGTGTAGGAATAGGATTTAAATTTAATAATTTAAAAGATTTCATCCCTGCAAAAACTAGTAATACATCAAATGTAAAAAAAGAGATCAAAACATCAACGGTAGTAGATACTATTGCTGATGTAAAAACCGAAACCCAAGAAATTAATAACACAGCAATAATAAATAATATAAGCGGCTTTAATCTAAACTCATCTAAACTAACAAGAGAAATGGAAAAAGAACTGGATAAGGCCGCTTTAGAGATACAAAGGAAAAAGTTAGAAGAAATAAAGGTGACAGGTCACACAGATAATACAGGACCAAAAGCTTTTAATGAAAAACTATCCTTAAAAAGAGCAGAATCAGCTAAATCACAATTATTAAAGACCTTACCAGAAGTAGAAATATCAACAAAGGGAGAAGGGAATAACCAGCCTCTAGAGAGTAACGATACTCTAGAAGGAAGGAGAAAAAACAGAAGGATAGAGATACAGTATTAGGACACTAAGTTAAATGATATAGGAGACTTTATCCCAACCGGGGTTAATAACTAGCTAAATTTAAAACAAGGAAATTAATCTACCCTTAAGAAGGAAAATCATTGAGGGAGAGACATTTGCTTTTAATTATTAAGGATCTGTCCCATATTTTGTGAAAACCTTCAAATTAGTGTAAGCTACAATTACATTAATTTGGAGGTTTTTTTATGAGAAAAAGAAGAAATGATTTATCCCCTGATGAATTAGCGCGAAAAGAATTAATTAGAGAATATCTTAGTAAAACACCTAATAATAGTTTAGATTTTAGTACATTAATTTTTAGAGTTTACACAAAACTTGCAACAGTCCCATTATTAAGAGGGCTTTCTTTGTGAAAACCTTCTTAAAACTATATGATTTTTTTTAATAAAAAAACAAAAATATTTATATGCTTTTTCTACCTATATAAAGGGCATGATTACTATAACCAACTAGTGATTCTTCTCTACAGCTTTTAAAGTGATAGTTTTTATAGATCTCAAATTCTTTATTTGTAAGATTATTCACTTTTTCTGGAAGGAGTCTTCCTAAGCCGTCTGTAGCAGCGTTCTCTAATTTATTTATGTTGAACTTCATCAAGAATTCTTCAATTTCTTTAGGAGTGTAGTAACATGAATCTGTCCAAAAATTAAACCCATCATTTTCACTTAAACATCCCTTTGTTAAAACCTTATCTATAAAATCATTATTTAAAAATTTTTCATCTTTAAAGAGAAGGTTGGAAAGGATATAGTGTTTATTTATATAAGCAACTGCTAAAATACCTCCCGGCTTTAAAACCCTTAAATTTTCTTTTATACAGTTTTCTCTATCTTCGATTGCCATCAGGTGATACATTGGGCCAAGACAGAGAACAACATCAAAAGATTCATCTGCATATTGTTCTAGATTAGTAGCGTTAGCTAATCCTATTGTAAGGTTATTTATTTTCTTTTCGAAAGCTTTATTTTTCATGATTTCTACATGTTTAGGAACCAGATCTGTAGCAGTAACATGCTTTACTTCGTTAGCATAATGAAAAGAGTATCTCCCAGTAGCAGCACCTGTTTCTAAAATTATATCATTTTTTTTAATATAATCTTTTAGGAGGTATTTAGTCGTTTCAAATTCTAATATATTAGCTTTTGTTCTCATGAGTCTGGGTTCTTCATCGTACTTATTATAGTAGTTAATTATTGTTTCCATTTTCTTCACATCCCTAGTTCTTAAAATTATTAAATTATAGTACCAAATATACTACAATAAGAAATGGATTTCAAGTTAAGTTTACTATTTAATTTTTAATGTTAAAAGTCTATTTTCATTAGAGTAATATATGCATCAAAATTATTTGGTTCAATCTTTAAAAAGCAAAAAAAATTACAAAGATGGCAAAAGTTTTCTATATTAATCCTGAGAGAGCATTAAAACTTTAAAAAAATTGACTTTTTAAAGATTTAAAGCTAAAATTACTCTTGGATAAAGCTTAAAAAATGATTTATCTTTTGCTGAAATAGTAATTTCTATAAGAGAAGAAAATAAATTTTTTAAAAGCTGTTGATTAAAAAATTATTTAACAAAGGTGGCGAAAATGAAAAAAGTAAATTGGAAAATCTATATGGGCTTGTTACTGATAATGATGTCAGCTTCTTTTTATCTTTTGGAATATTTTTTATTTAGAGATATACATCATATCTTGGTATTTTTAATAGAAGATATTGCTTTTTTGTTTATTGAGGTTTTATTGGTT